>CALHJX010000298.1:0-5422 GCA_938033385.1 uncultured Collinsella sp.
TTTTTGTGTTCCGGTGCCGTCTTGCCCCCTGCCTGTACAAGGGTGCTGCCGCCGGCGATGGCGATCCGCGTATCGTGGACGGCGACATGCCTTCCATCATGGCCGGCCTGTGCTGCGGCGAGCCCAACATCCTGGGCTGGGATATCCTGCGCAACCACACCACCGCCTTCGTGTCTTGCCCCGACTGGGTCACCGCTCGCGGCATGCGTACCCTGGGCGCCCCCGAGAAGGGCGACCCGCGCGTCATCTCCGGCGAGTCCGGCGCAGTGACCACCGGCCTGGTCGAGACCATCATGCTCGATCCCGAGTACGCCGAGCTCAAGGAGCTCATCGGCCTGGACAAGACGAGCTCCGTGCTCTGCTTCTCCACCGAGGGCGACACCGATCCCGACCAGTATCGCCGCATTGTTTGGGAAGGCGAATATCCCACTTGCTAATACTGGGTGGAGTAAATAGGCATCGCTCCGCCACCTCACAGGTAGATTCCTTCGTTTGAAAGGTTATGAACAATGGCTAAAGAACTCGATTTCGACGCTATCAAGGCTGCTGCTGAGTCTCATCGTGCTGATATGACTCGCTTCCTGCGCGCTATGATTTCCCACCCCTCTGAGTCCTGCGAGGAGGGCGAGGTTGTCGCTTGCATCAAGGCCGAGATGGAGAGCCTTGGCTATGACGAGGTCAAGGTCGACGGCCTGGGCAACGTTATGGGCTTTATGGGCGAGGGCGACAAGATTATCGCCATCGACTCCCACATCGACACCGTCGGCATCGGCAACATCGAGAACTGGGACGCCGATCCCTATGAGGGCTACGAGACCGACGAGATCATCTACGGCCGCGGCGGCTCCGACCAGGAGGGTGGCATGGCTTCTGCTACCTACGCTGCCAAGATGATGAAGGACATGGGCCTTATCCCCGAGGGCTACAAGATCATGGTCGTCGGCACCGTCCAGGAAGAGGACTGCGACGGCATGTGCTGGCAGTACATCTACAACAAGGACGGCATTAAGCCCGAGTTCGTCATTTCCACCGAGCCCACCGACGGCGGCATCTATCGCGGTCACCGCGGCCGCATGGAGATCCGCGTCGACGTTCACGGCACCTCCTGCCACGGCTCCGCTCCCGACCGCGGCGACAACGCCATCTACAAGATGGCCGACATCATCGCCGACGTCCGCGCCCTCAACAACAACGGCTGCGACGAGTCGACCGACATCAAGGGCCTCGTCAAGATGCTCGACCCCAAGTACAACCCCGAGCACTTCGAGGACGCCCGCTTCCTGGGCCGCGGCACCTGCACCGTCAGCCAGATCTTCTACACCAGCCCCAGCCGCTGCGCTGTCGCTGACTCCTGCGCCATCTCCATCGACCGTCGCATGACCGCCGGCGAGACCTGGGAGTCCTGCCTGGACGAGATCCGCAACCTGCCGGCAGCCAAGAAGTACGGCGACGACGTGAAGGTCTCCATGTACATGTACGACCGTCCGTCCTGGACCGGCGAGGTCTACGAGACCGAGGCTTACTTCCCCACGTGGATCAACAAGGAGACCGCTCCGCACGTCAAGGCCCTCGTCGACGCCCATAAGGCTATGTTCGGTGACGAGCGCATCGGCTGCGAGCCCAGCATGGACAAGCGCACCGGTCGTCCGCTGTGCGACAAGTGGACCTTCTCCACGAACTGCGTTTCCATCCAGGGCCGCTATGGCATCCCCTGCGTCGGCTTTGGCCCGGGTGCCGAGTCTCAGGCTCACGCTCCCAACGAGGTCACCTACAAGGACGACCTGGTCACCGCTGCCGCCATGTATGTGGCTGCCCTGAACCTCTACGATCCGAGCCAGGCCGATGGCGATGCCACCGTGTTCCGCGCCGGTCTGACCAACAACAAGATCGACTAGTCCCATTCCTCGATCTTGTTGAGCCGGGGGCAGTTTATGCCCCCGGCGCCTCCTGTTGACTTGGGGCCCGCGGTCGTTATCTCCCATGCTTCCTCGACGGTGGCGGGTCCTCGTCATAGCGCTCTGCATGTTCTAGCCACACGCGCATGCCGGAGCGCATCTACTCATTGCGATCGTTTCACCTTTAGAAAGGACATTTACATGGACGCCAAGTTTACCGAGCTCGTCGAGCAGCTGAACGGCCTCGATTTTAAGGGTATGTACGGCAGCGACTTCCTGCACACCTGGGATAAGACCACCGATGAGCTCAAGGCGCTCTACATCGTCGCCGACGCTCTGCGCGAGCTGCGCGAGAACAACGTTTCGTCCAAGATCTTCGATTCGGGCCTGGCCGTCTCGCTGTTCCGCGACAACTCCACCCGTACGCGCTTCTCCTTCTCTAAGGCCGCCAACCTGCTCGGCCTTGAGCTGCAGGACCTGGACGAGAAGAAGTCCCAGATCGCTCACGGCGAGACCGTCCGCGAGACCGCTACCATGATCTCCTTCATGGCCGACGTCATCGGCATCCGCGACGACATGTACATTGGCAAGGGCGACGCCTACATGGCTGAGGTCTCCGAGTCTGTCCAGCAGGCTTACGAGGATGGCGTTCTGGATCACCGTCCCACGCTCATCTCCCTGCAGTCCGACTCCGATCACCCCACGCAGTCCTCTGCCGACATGCTCTACCTTATCAACGAGTTTGGCGGCCTCGAGAACCTCAAGGGCAAGAAGGTTGCCGTCACCTGGGCCTATTCGCCCTCTTACGGCAAGCCGCTGTCCTGCCCGCAGTCGCTGATCAGCCTGCTGCCCCGCTTTGGCATGGACGTCACCCTGGCTCACCCCGAGGGCTACGACCTCATGCCCGAGGTCGTCGAGCGCGCCAAGGGCTATGCCGCCGAGTCCGGCACCACCTTTAAGCAGGTCAACACCATGGCCGAGGCCTTCGAGGGCGCCGACATCGTGATCCCCAAGAGCTGGGCTCCGTTTGCCGCCATGGAGAAGCGCACCAACCTGTACGCCGAGGGCGACGACGCCGGCATCGCAGCGCTCGAGAAGGAGCTGCTCGCTCAGAACGCTACGCATCAGGATTGGTGCTCCACGACCGAGCTCATGGAGAAGACTGCCAACGGCCAGGACACCATCTTTATGCACCCGCTGCCCGCCGACATCTCCGGTGTCTCCTGCGAGCACGGCGAGGTTAACGCCGACGTCTTCGACATGCACCGCGTGGGCATGTACAAGGAGGCCAGCTACAAGCCGTACGCCATCGCTGCCATGATGTTCCTGCAGAAGGTTGCCGATCCCGCCGCTACCCTCAAGGCCCTCGACGAGCGCAACACCGCCCGTTGGTTCCAGGCCTAAAGCCGGGTTGAGGTAAGCCATGTAAAAGGGGCGCTCTGCCAACCGGCGGGGTGCCCCTTTTTTGCATCGCGGGCGTGCGGGATAAGCGCTTTCGATGTGGATGCCCGCGGCGCGAGTTATGGGTACGATGGTTTCAGGGGAGGTATCACCATGAAACTTGGATGCGTCATTATGGCCTCGGGCGAGGGCAAGCGGTTTGGCTCCAACAAGATGCTTGCCGATATCTATGGCGAGCCGCTGATTGCCCGGACCATCGATTCGGTTCCCCGGGGCTTTGACGTCGTGGTTTCGACGCGTTGGCCCGAGGTCGTTCAGATTTGCGAGGACAAGCATTGCCCGTGCGTGCTGCACGATGGCGAGCTGCGCAGCGAAAGCGTCCGTGCGGGCCTTTCGTGGGGAGTCGAACGCAACTGGAAAGGTTGCCTCTTTTTGCCGGGCGACCAGCCGCTTGTGAGCGCGGATTCTTTTGAGGCCATGGTTCACGCGTTTGACGAGCGTGGCCGCAAGCATCCGGTGCGCTTGGCGTGCAGCGGTGAGCCTTCGAGCCCGGTGCTCTTTCCGGCGGAACTGTTCGATGCACTTATGTGTCTTGAGGGCAAGGACGGCGGCGGTTCGATCCTCAAGGGCCGTACCGACGTGGTACTGGTCGAGGCGCGTGCCTACGAGCTGTGGGATGTCGATACCGCCAAGGGACAGCGACGCATAGCGGAGCATATCGCGGCCTGCTCGTATTTTGATCGCGTGGCCAACTGTATGAATCGATAAGGAGCAACATGATCATCATCAAAAACGGCGCGCTCGTGACGCCCCAGGGGCTTCGCCGCGCCGACCTTGCCATGGAGGGCGACAAGATCGTGCGGATTGCCGCGGCGATTGAGCCGGGCGAGGACGATACCGTCCAGGACGCCACGGACTGTTGGGTGTTCCCGGGCTTTATCGATGGGCACACGCACATGCAGTGTTGGACCGGCATGGACTGGACGGCCGATAGCTTTGAGACCGGCACACGTGCGGCTGCCTGCGGCGGTACCACGACCATCGTCGACTACGCGACGGCCGATCGCGGCGTGACCATGCCCGATGCCTTGGTCGAGTGGCATCATCGCGCCGACGGCACCTGCACCGCCAACTACGCCTTTCATATGGCGCTCGCCGAGTGGAATGAGCGCAACCGCGCCGATCTTTCGGCCATGCGCGAGGCGGGCGTGTCGTCGTTTAAGACCTACTTTGCCTATGACCACCTGCGCTTGGACGATGCCGAGACGCTCGAGGTGTTGGAGGAGCTCAAGCGCGTGGGCGGTATCCTGTGCGTGCATTGCGAGAACGGCACGCTGGTGAATGCGCTGCAGAAGCGCGTGTTTGAGCAGGGCATCCACGGGCCCGAGGGCCATGCGCTCAGCCGTCCGGACGTGTGCGAGGGTGAGGCCGTGAGCCGCCTGCTGTATCTGGCGCACCTGGCCGGGGACGCTCCGGTCAACGTGGTGCACCTTTCGACCAAGCTGGGGCTCGAGGCCATCCGTGCTGCCAAAGCGCGCGGGCAGAAGAATATCTATGTCGAGACCTGCCCCCAGTATCTGATGCTCGACGACACCTGCTATCTGGAACAGGGCGAGGACGGCTTTGCGGGCGCCAAGTACGTGATGAGCCCGCCGCTGCGCCATGCCGGTGACCGTGCCGCGTTGCGCGAGGCGCTTGTGGCTGGCGAGATCGATACTATTGCAACCGATCATTGCAGCTTTAACCTGCACGGGCAAAAGGACCGCGGGCGCGACGATTTCCGCGCGATTCCCAACGGCGGGCCCGGCGTGGAGCATCGTCCCGTCGCGATCGCCACGAGCTTTGAGGGGCAACTGGGCCCCGAGGACCTCTGCCGCCTGATGAGCGAGAACCCGGCGCGCGTGTTTGGCATGTACCCGCGCAAGGGCTGTCTTGCCGAGGGTGCCGATGCCGACGTGTGCGTGTGGGATCCCCAGGCGCGCTGGACCATTCGCGCGGCGACGCAGCATCAGGCCGTGGACTACACGCCGCTCGAGGGTTTTGAGGCACATGGCCGCGCCAAAGCCGTGTTTGTGAACGGCGTGCTGGCGGCACGCGACGGCGAGCCCACCGGAGCCCAACCCGGC
>CALHJX010000299.1:0-3667 GCA_938033385.1 uncultured Collinsella sp.
ATGCCGCCCGCAAGGCGCGCGAGGCGACCCGCCGCAAGAGCCTGCTCGAGACGGCGTCCCTGCCCGGTAAGCTCGCCGACTGCTCGGTGCGCGATGCCGAGCTGACCGAGCTCTTCATCGTAGAGGGCGACTCGGCAGGCGGTTCGGCCAAGGACGGCCGTCGCCGAGACATCCAGGCGATTCTGCCCCTGCGCGGCAAGATTTTGAACGTCGAACGCGTTGGTGACCATCGCGCGTTCTCGAGTGACACCATCCAGTCGCTGATTACCGCGATCGGCTGCGGCGTCACGACGAGTGCCGGCGACGGTGGCGATTTCGATATCACCAAGGCGCGCTACCACAAGATCATCATCATGACCGATGCAGACGTCGACGGTGCGCATATCCGCATCCTGCTGCTGACGTTCTTCTACAAGTACATGCGTCCGCTGATCGATGCCGGCTACGTCTATGTTGCCTGCCCGCCCATCTTTGGCATTAAGGTGCGCAACAAGATCCACTACGTGTATCCCAACGGCCGCCAGCCCGAAGACGAGATCCTGCGCGACACCATCCAGAGCCTGGGCCTGAACCCCGACGATAACGACGAGGACGGCAAGGCCAAGGACGGCAAGATCACCAAAAAGCGCAAGGGCTATACCGTCCAGCGCTACAAGGGCCTGGGCGAGATGGACCCCAAGCAGCTCGCCTCGACGACGATGGACCCCAAGACCCGCATCCTGCAGCGTGTGTCGATCGAAGACGCCGTGGTGGCGGACCGCGCCGTGCGCGAGCTGATGGGTTCCGAGGTCGGCTATCGCCGCGAGTACATTGAAAAACACGCACATGATGCACGATTCCTTGATGCTTAAGAGGAGGTAACGTGGCAGACGATATCAACAATAGCGAGGGTATGGACGAGGCCGGCGATGCCGGTATGCCCGATGATCTGAAGCGCCTGCTTGCCCGTGCTGAGCAGGGCGAGGACGGCGATCCGGACGCCTATAACCCCGATGCCGATGATGATGAGGAAGAGGACGACGACGGTGAGCTCGAGGAGAGCTTTGGCGAAGTCGATCGTGGCGCCTCGGCCGGCGAGGACATCAACGGCGGCCAGCTCCAGATTTCGGAGTTCGGTCGCGAGATGAAGCAGTCGTTCATCGAGTATTCGATGTCGGTTATCACGGCGCGCGCCCTGCCGGACGTGCGCGACGGCTTAAAGCCGGTACACCGCCGCATCCTGTACGCGATGAACGAGAGCGGCATCTACCCCAACCGCCCACATAAGAAGTCGGCCTGGACGGTCGGCGAAGTTATCGGTAAGTACCATCCGCACGGTGACTCCGCGGTCTACGAGGCCATGGTTCGCCTGGCGCAGTGGTTCTCCATGCGCACGCCGCTCATCGATGGTCACGGCAACTTCGGTAACATCGACGGCGACGGCGCGGCGGCCATGCGTTACACCGAGAGCCGCCTGGCAAAGCCCGCCATGGAACTGCTGCGCGACCTGCAGAAGGATACCGTCGACTGGCAGCCCAACTACGACGAATCGCTCGCCGAGCCCGTGGCGCTGCCTGCGCGCTTCCCCAACCTGCTGGTTAACGGCAGCCAAGGCATCGCCGTCGGCATGGCCACCAACATCGCCCCGCATAACCTCACCGAGGCGATCGAGGCCACCTGCTACCTGATCGACAACCCCGACGCCACCGTCGACGAGCTCATGCAGATCATGCCCGGTCCGGACTTCCCCACCGGTGCCATCATCATGGGCAGCGCCGGCATTAAGCAGAGCTACGAGACCGGTCGCGGCTCCATTACCGTGCGTGCCAAGGCACACGTGGAGTCCACCAAGACCGGCCGCAGCCGCTTGGTCTTTACCGAGATTCCCTACATGGTCAACAAGGGCACCCTGCAGGAGAAGATCGCCCAGCTCGTCAACGACAAGCGCATCGAGGGCATCTCGGATATGCGCGATGAGTCCAACCAGAAGGGCATCCGTCTGGTCATCGAGCTCAAGAAGGGCGTCATTCCGCAGGTCGTGCTCAACAATCTGTATAAGTACACCTCGCTGCAGACGACCTTTGGCGCCAACAACCTGGCACTCGTCAACGGCGTTCCCAAATGCCTGAGCCTGCGTGAGATGCTGCAGCACTACATCGACCACCAGGTCGACGTCGTCACCCGCCGCACCCGCTTCGACCTTAAGAAGGCCCAGGCCCGCGCGCATATCCTCGAGGGCTACCTGATGGCCCTTGACCATATCGACGAGGTCATCAGCATCATCCGCTCCTCGCAGACCGACTCCGAGGCCAGCAGCCGACTGATCGAACGCTTTGGCTTTACGCCCGAGCAGACCACGGCCATCCTCGAGATGAAGCTGCGCCGCCTGACCGGCCTGGAGCGCGACAAGATCCAAGAAGAGTTGGACGGCCTGCGCCGCGCCATCGCCTACTACGAGGACCTGCTGGCGCACGAGGAGAAGATTCTGGGCGTCATCAAGGAAGAGATGCGCGAGATCTCCAAGAAGTTCGGCGACAAGCGCCGCACCGAGATCAGCCAGGTTGAGAAGGACCTGGATGTCGAGGACCTCATCGCCGACGAGGATATGGTCGTGACCATCACCCATACCGGCTACGTTAAGCGTATCCCGGTGGCTGCCTACCGCGCCCAGAAGCGCGGCGGCAAGGGCGTATCGGGCGTCAACCTCAAAGAGGACGACGTTATCGACGAGATGTTCATCGCGTCCACGCACGAGTACGTGCTGTTCTTCTCGAGCAAGGGCAAGGTCTATCGCCTGAAGGTGCACGAGCTGCCGGTGGGTACGCGCCAGGCGCGCGGTACCGCGATCGTCAACCTGCTGCCCTTCGAGGAAGGCGAGAAGATCGCGAGCGTCATCAGCTGCCGCGAGTTCCCGGCCGACGAGTACCTGATGTTTGCCACCAAGAGCGGCATGGTCAAGAAGACCGTGATGAGCGCATATGACCGCAGCCGTCGCGACGGCCTGATCGCTATCAACCTGCGTGACGACGACGCGCTGCTGAACGTGCGCCGCGTGCGCGAGGGCGACAAGATTATCCTGGCCACCACCGCGGGCAAGGCGATCATGTTCTCCGAGGAGCAGGTGCGCGCCACCGGCCGCGATACCAGCGGCGTTCGCGGTATCGGTCTGAAGGACGGCGTGAGCGTTCTGGGCATGGAAGTCACTAACGGCAACGGCGATCTATTCGTCATCACCGAGCGCGGCTACGGCAAGCGCACGCCGGTCGCGGACTACCCGGAGCAGAATCGCGGCGGTCAGGGCGTCTACACCATTCAAATGACCGAGCGTAAGGGTAACCTCGCGGCCATGAAGACGGTGGGCCCGCAGCACGAGCTGTTCATCGTGACGGATGGCGCGACGGTCATTCGCGTCAAGACCGACGAGATCAGCCAGACCGGCCGCGCCACCCAGGGCGTCAAGATGATGACCGTCGACGACAACGACCGCGTATGCGCCGTAGCCCGCATGACGGCAGCCAAAGAGAAGCCCGAAGGCGAAGGTGCCGAGGCCGCAGCCGACGCCGAAGAGGCCCCTGTCGATCTAGGCGACGGCAACGACATGCCAGAAGATCTCCTAGACGAGTAAGAGGCCCTAGCTGGTAGAAAATATCAGACCCCATATATCGGCGGTCGGTGCACTGCGCGCCGA
>CALHJX010000300.1:0-1131 GCA_938033385.1 uncultured Collinsella sp.
CCGCCAGCAACGTTACCGCAGGCCGGGACCGGGCTTGGTTTTGAAAACATTCCGCAGACCAGAAGTGCCCCCGTTCGTAGCTCCGAAGGAGCAGAACGGGGGCACTTCATTGGTCGAGGACGTTTTCAAAACCAAGCCCGGTCCCGGCCGGACAGCCCACGAACGCTACAGGTTCTTGACACCCATCGCGCGCATGGCGTTCAGGATGGCGATGATTGCCACGCCTACGTCGCCAAAGACCGCAAGCCACATGTTGGCGATGCCGAGCGCCGCAAGCACCAAAATCAGCAGCTTAATACCCAGCGCGAAGATGATATTCTGCCAGACAATCGACATGGTCTTGCGCGCCACGCGGATCGCGCGGGAAATGTTGGACGGCTTGTCATCCATCAGCACGACATCCGCCGCCTCAATCGCAGCGTCGGAGCCCATGGCGCCCATGGCAATGCCCACATCGGCGCGCGTAAGCACAGGCGCATCGTTGATGCCGTCGCCGACAAAGGCGAGCTTGCCCTTGCCGCTTTCGGCCGCGAGCAGCGCTTCAACACGCTCGACCTTGTCGCCCGGCAGCAGTTGCGCATGGAACTCGTCGAGGCCGAGCTGCTTGGCCACCGCAGCAGCCACTTCCTCGCGGTCGCCCGTGAGCATAACGGTGCGCTTGACGCCGGCGGCGTGCAGGTCGCGGATCGTCTGTTCGGCATCGGCCTTAACGGTGTCTGCAATCACGATGTGGCCGGCGTAAACGCCGTCAACGAGCACATGCAGAATCGTTCCGACGACCTCGCAATCGGGCGCTTCGACGCCGGCCGCGGCGAGCATCTTGGCGTTGCCAACGACGACGTGCTTGCCGTCGATGATTGCCGTCACGCCGTGGCCCGCGTCGTTGGCGGAGTCGCTCACGCGCTTGGGGTCGACTTCGCCCTGGTAGGCGACGCGCACGGACTGCGCGATGGGGTGATCGGAGAACGACTCCGCAAGGGCTGCGACCTCAAGCAACGACTGCTCGGTATAGCCAGTCTCGGGGTGTATCGCCACGACCGAGAACGTGCCGTTGGTGAGCGTGCCGGTTTTGTCGAAAACGACGGTGTCCACGTCGGCGAGCGCCTCGAGGTAGTTGGACCCCTTGATGAG
>CALHJX010000301.1:0-8637 GCA_938033385.1 uncultured Collinsella sp.
CGAGAAGCGAACGTGCGAGCCCTCGTTGCCATCGCCGTCGAGCACATCGACGATCTCGTATTTCACCACGGCGTCGGCACCTTCGGGCACCGGCGCGCCTGTCATAATGCGGACCGCCTCGCCCGCGCCGATAGCGCCCTCAAACACATGGCCCGCGGCCTCGTGTCCGATAACGTCGAGCGTCACCGGCGCCTCGCCAGATGCCTGCGCCAAGTCCGCCGAGCGCACGGCATATCCGTCCATAGCGCTGTTGGCAAACGGCGAGATGTCGATATCGGCCACCGCGTCCTCGGCCAAGGGAAGACCGGCGGCCTGCCACACGGGAATCTCGACGAGATCGGTCGGAGCAACGTGCGACAGAACAATCGACTGCGCGTCCTCCAGCGGAATGAGTTTCTCTGCCATATGCACCTCTTAATGCCACGGCGCACAACAGGAGCGCCGATTCTTTATGCTTGTCTCAGTATAATCCCCCGACGCACGACCGCGACTCGGCCTGTACCCGCAAATACACCTGTCGGTTGCAGGCCGCGAAACAGAATGGAAACCAACCCACCGGCCTGTCGCGTTTACCGCGTTTTATAATGCTTGCGTTACAACCTAAAAGAGGAACATATGGCTCATAACGACAAACCCGAAAGCGCAAACGAGGCGCAGGATCATTCCCAGCCGCTCGACGACGGCGGTTTTTTCTCCCTGAACGACGTCATCATGGCAGGCAGGCATCAGATCACCCGCTCCGAGCATCTCTTAGCTGCCGACACGCGCCGCAATGTCCGCAACCTACTCGCAAGCGCCAAGTTGCTCGCACTCGTCGTCATCGTCTCGCTCGCCATGGGCGTTGCCGCTTGGGCGTTTTTGGCCTCGCTGAATATCGCGACCGACTATCGCGAGCACCATGCATGGATTTACGCGCTGCTTCCCGTTGTGGGCATGGCCACCGCATGGGTGTACAAAAACCACGGCCTTGCCGCCAAACGAGGCAACAACCTGGTCATCGACTCCGCTCTGGGCACACGTCTCATCCATATGCGCATGGCCGTCCTCACCTTCGTCTGCTCCACGCTCACGCACCTAACGGGCGGATCGGCCGGTCGCGAGGGAGCCGCGGTACAGATTGGCGGCACCATCGCCAGCAACATCTCGAGCCTCGCCCACCTCAAAAAGCATGACCACCACGACCTCATGCTCGCCGGCATCTCGTCGGCCTTTGGCGCCGTATTCGGTTCGCCCCTTGCCGGCGCGTTCTTTGGCATGGAGATGTGTTTTATCGGCAAGATCGACTACACCGCGGGCATCTACTGTCTGGTCGCCTCGTTTACCGGCTACTTTACATCACTCGCCCTGGGTACCGAGTACGAAGCGAATGTCATCGCCAGCGTTCCCAACATGACACCACGGACGGTTGCCATCGTTGTTATCAGCGCCATTATCTTCGGTCTGACGGCACGCCTCTTTGCCTGGTCGGTTCGAACCGTCAAAAGCCTGTACGGTCGCTTTATCACCAACTACCTTGCTCGCGCACTTATAGGCGCACTCGTGGTTTTGGCCGCCTATGCCCTTCTCGACGCCTGGGACTACGCCGGCCTTTCCACGTGGCTTTCCGGCGCCGGATTTGCCGGCAACACCACCCTTGCTGACGCATCCATCAAGCTCTTGATGACGGCGCTCACCCTGGGCGCCGGCTTCCAAGGCGGCGAGGTCACGCCTCTGTTTGGCATCGGTGCGGCACTCGGTGGCTGGATCGGTTGCCTCGTCGGTATCGACCCCAGCTTTCTGGCGGCGCTGGGCATGCTCGGTGTTTTCTGCGCCGGCCTTAACGTGCCCATCACCACCTGTATGATGGCCATCGACCTGTTCCACGGCACGGCAGCCGGCTTCTTCGTGATCGTGGCGTTTATCAGCTATCTTGTCGGCGGCCACCGCGGCGTTTATCCCGCGCAGCGCATTGTCTCGCCTAAACGCCGTTCGCTTATTGTGGATGAGGGCGGTACGGTAGCGGATGCTATCGAGCGCCACAACGACCTGATAGAGTAGACGTTAGTATTCGCCGTGCAGCCACAATCGGGGGCAATTCGACCTGAGCGCGACCGCACCGTCACGTCATACGCCAGGAGTCGCTCCATGCACGCAACTGATTTTGGTCGCACGCTCATAATCGCCAACCCTGCCGCCCAGTCGGGTGCGGCGCGCGAGGTCGCTGAGCGCCTGCAGCGCTTTTTGGACATGACCGCGCGCTCATCCCAGTTTGACCTGGTGCTGACTGAGCGCATGGGACATGCCAAGGAGCTTGCCGCGCAGGCTCAGGGCTATCGCACCGTTATCGCCCTTGGCGGCGACGGCGTGATCCACGAGGTTGCCAATGGACTCATGAAGCAGGATGAGGCGGTCCGTCCCGCCCTTGCCGTCCTACCCGTAGGCTCCGGCAACGATTTTGCCCAGACCCTCGGTATCGACGATTTCTCCGGCAAGGATTTTGGCGCGCTGCTCACCTGCGAGCTGCAGCGCCAGGATATCGGACGCATTCGCTCATGGAACCCCGCAAACGGCAGCGGCGAGGCTACCGTTGAGTACTACGACCAAACGCTTTCGGTCGGCATCGATGCCGCCATCGGCCTGGGCACCACCGAGCTGCGCAAAAAGACGGGCCTCGCTGGCGCTCCGCTCTACACCCTCTCGGGTCTGGAGCAGTTTGGTCTGCGCTACCGCAACTACCCCATGACAGTCAGCTTTGACGGGGCGCCCGCCGAGCGCGTAAGGGCGATCATCATGGCGATTCAGCTGGGCCCCACGTATGGCTCGGGCTATCGCATCTGCCCCGATGCCGACCCCTGCGACGGCATGCTCGACGTCTGCTACGCATGCGGCCCCGTCCCTCGCGCGGTTGCCCTGCCTATGTTCCTTTCGGCCAAGGACGGTCACCATACCAAGTTGCCGCCGGTTCGTATGCGCCGCTGCCGCCATGCCGAGCTCACTTTTGAGGAGCCCGACTACCCCATCCAGGCCGACGGCGAGCCCGTTGTCGCCTCGCGCATCGAGGTCGACATCCTTGCCGGCGTCCTCCACGTCTGGCATCCCACCCGCTAACCCCACCTAAGTTGCGGTGAAATAGGGACTGTTTATGCAGCTAAAACCGCAAAACAGTCCCTATTTCACCGCAACTTATTGAGAAGATCATTCCTCCCCGCCCAGCTTGCGACGGTTGGCCTTTTTAATGGCGTTGAAGTGCTTGTCATTGAGCCTGCGCTGGCGAGATCGCAGAGGCACCTTGGTCTTTACGCGTCGGCGCGGTGGACGCCCGCGACGCTCAAGCTCAGCGAGCAGCTTGCGCAGGCAGCTCGCGCGATTCTGAAACTGGCTGCGGCTCTCACGCGCCGTCACGGTAATCCCCGAAGGGATATGTTTCATGCGTACCGCCGAGTCCGTCGTGTTCACGCCCTGTCCGCCCGGACCCGTCGCGCGAAACACCTGCACCTCGCAATCGCGCGCCAACTCCTCGACCGACATCTCGGCATAGCGCGCATACTCGCGCCATCCCATCTTGTTCTCATCCATATCAACACCTCCCCTCATACAAAAAAATGTGACAAAGGGACAGTCCCTTTGTCACATCGCACACCAATCGCTTGTGCTGCGCGCCTAGGCGAACGTAATCTCGCCGTTCTCGCAGTCCATTTCGGCGATACGGGCCAGGCTCTCAACGCGGAAGCCGCGCTTGCGGAGCTTATCGCCGCCGCCCTGGAAGCCCTTCTCAACGGCGATGCCAATGCCGGCAACTTCGGCGCCCGCAGCCTCGCAGATCTTGATAAGACCCTCGAGCGCGCAGCCGTTGGCCAAAAAGTCGTCGATGATCAGGACCTTGTCGCCCTCGGACAGGAAACGCTTGCCAACGATGACCGGGTACTCCTTCTGTTTGGTAAAGGAGTAGATGGTCGTGGCATACTGCTCGCCGTCGAGGTTGATGGACTGCGCTTTCTTGGCAAAGACCACCGGCACGCCGCCAAAATGCTGGGCCGCGATGCAAGCCATGCCAATGCCCGAAGCCTCGATAGTCAGGATCTTGTTGATCTCGACGCCCTCGAACAGACGGGCCCACTCGGCGCCCATGTGGTCGAACAGCTCAACGTCGCATTGGTGGTTGAGGAAGGCATCAACCTTAAGGACGTTACCGGCCTTTACGATGCCGTCATGGCGAATACGATCCTCAAGCTCCTGCATGGCGCAACCCCTTCTCGCGGCAACGATACCGCGCGATTAATAAACGTTGTTCGATAGTCTACCACGGACCGACCCCCGCCCGCCCCACAAGCCGCATCGCACCACAAAGCCGCAAGACCGGTAGATAGGCCCGATTCATGGCAAGCCTGCCCCCACAAGCTAATGGCGGGCGCGTATCCTCACCAAACGCACCATGGCAAGCGCAAAGCCCACGGCGGCCACAGCCATGAGCACGTAGAACACCGAACGGAAACCAAACAGGAACACATCCGGACGACCTGCAACAAAACTGGTCACGGCCTCGCCCATCGCCACGCTCATCTGCCCATACAGGATATGCGACGCCACCGTAATGCCGAGTGCCATGCCGGCGTAGCGCGCCAAACTGCCCAAGCTGCCCGCAAAGCCGAGCGCTTCGCGCGGAGCCGAACCCATATACAGCGAGTTGTTGGGGCTCTGGAAAATCGACGTACCGCACGACATAAATGCGACGCAGCACACGATCACAGGGATAGAAGAGCGCTCGTTGAGCGTGCTTACCGCAAAGAGACCGCACACGTACACGCCCAGGCCGACCGCCGTGGGACCCTCGCAGCCAACACGGTCCGAAACCGTACCCGAAAGCGGGCCGATAAAGGCATTCACCATCGGCAGCGCCAAAAAGAGTAGTCCAGAGATATCAGAATCAAAGCCGTGGGCGTCCTGAAAATAGAACGGCAGAATAAACTCGGATGCGCCAATACCAACGAACACGATGAGCATGCAGGCAAGGTTGATGGTGAAGGCCGAATTTGCAAAGCAGCGACGGGCGGCCTCGGCAAGGGGCATGGGACGTTCGCCGGCCTCTGGCCTAACATGCGGCAGCGTGTAGAGTCCCACGATAAACGAGATCACGCCAATGGGCAGGTTGATGAGGAAGATGCTCTCCCAGGGAAAGCTTGCCACCAGCATGCCGCCGAGCACGGGGCCACACATCATGCCGAGGGCCACGAAGGTCGCGAGAATACCCATGGCACGGCCTCGTTCGCGCGCCGGAAACGACTCGGTGATGATACCCATGTTGTTAGCCATGGCCGCCGCGCAACCGACGCCCTGAACAATGCGCGCTAGGATAAGAACCTCAAGCGAGGCCGAAAGGCCGCACAGCAGCGAACCGACCGAAAAGACGATGACGCCCAGCTGGAACACATTCACCTTGCCACGCACGTCACCCAGACGGCCAAACGGCAACATAGCTACGCATGTCGCAAGCAAATACACCGAACTCACCAGCTGAATGCGATCGAGGCCCACGCCCAGCTCCTTTTGCATCACGGGCAGCGCCACGGTCACGACGGTCGAATCCAGACACACCATAAACGTCATGATGAGCACGGTAAACAGAATCGCCCATTTGTTCTTGCCATGGGTGTCGCCCTCAAGGGCGATGTGCTCGCGGCGCAACTGCTCTGCGGTTTTCTCCATATCCATCCTTTCGAGTGGCGCAACGCAAAAACGGGGCCCCAATCGCCTACAAACAGTCGCGATTGGGGCCCCGCCTACGGAATCGGAACGAAAGGTCACCGAAGCTTTCTGCCAGCATCGGCGCCTTATGCGAACGCTAGCCTAGCACTGCTCAAGCGCCTGCTCAAGGTCGGCAATCAGATCGGCCGTATCCTCGAGGCCGCACGACAGGCGCACCATGTCGGCGGAGATGCCACAGGCAATGAGCTCCTCATCGTTCATCTGGCGGTGCGTGGCATTAGCGGGATGCAGGCAGCAAGTGCGGGCGTCGGCCACATGCGTGGCGATCTGGGCGAGCTTAAGGCTCTTCATAAAGGTCTCGGCAGCCGCGCGACCACCGTTAAAGCCAAAGCTCACGACGCCGCAGGTACCGTTGGGCATGTACTTCTGAGCCAGGTCATAGTACTTGTCGCCCTCCAAACCCGGATAGCTCACGAAGCGCACCTTGGGATGGCTCTGCAGGAACTTGGCAACGGCCAGGCCGTTCTCACAATGACGCGGCATGCGCACATGCAGGCTCTCGAGCGAGCTGTTCAGGAAGAAGGCCGCCTGCGGGTTCTGCATGGGGCCAAGGTCGCGCATGAGCTGCGCGGTGGCCTTGGTAATGAAGGCGCCCTCGCGACCGAACTTCTCGGCATAGGTCACGCCATGGTAGCTCTCGTCAGGCGTGGTGAGACCCGGGAACTTGTCCGCATGGGCCATCCAGTCAAACTGGCCGTGGTCGACGATCACGCCGCCCAGGTAGGCAGCATGGCCATCCATGTACTTAGTGGTGGAGTGCGTAACGATGTCGGCGCCCCACTCAAAGGGACGGCACATTACGGGTGTCGGGAAGGTGTTGTCGACCATCAGCGGCACACCGTGGTCATGTGCGGCCTTGGCAAAGCGCTCAATATCGAGCACGGCAAGGGCGGGGTTTGCGATCGTCTCGCCAAAGACGAGCTTTGTGTTGGGCTGAAAGGCGGCCTCCAGCTCCTCATCGGTGCAGTCGGGGGCGACGAACGTGCAGGTCACGCCCATGCGGCCCATGGTGTGGGCGAGCAGGTTGTAGGTACCGCCGTAAATGGCAGAGCTCGCGACCACATGATCGCCGGCACCGGCCACGTTAAAGATCGCGAGGAAATTCGCAGCCATGCCCGAGCTCGTGAGCATCGCAGCGGTGCCGCCCTCCATCTCGCATATCTTGGCGGCAACGAGATCGCACGTGGGGTTCTGCAGACGGCTGTAGAAGTAGCCCGACTCCTCTAGGTCAAACAGCTTGCCCATGTGCTCAGACGTGTCGTACTTCCACGTGGTGGACTGGTAGATGGGCACCTGGCGCGGCTCGGCATCTCCCGGGTGATAGCCGCCCTGAACACATGTGGTACCGATGGTCTGCTCGCTCATATCTAGCTCCCTTGCCTGGGTTACGTTTCATTCGGTTCACGATACCGCTACCCTGCACCCCTCTCAACCCATCCCCAAGGTAGGTTATTGGACAAATTGATCAGGGGTATTTATCTCAAGCCTTGGGCATTTGCTCGATAGATAAAAATGAGGCATCCATGAAGCTCTCGATGATTACACGCACCGTCACGGGTACCATAGGCGGGTACACCATGACCAAGGAGACAACGATGAAGCAAATCGATACGGCCCAGCTCGACATCACCGCCTGTCAGGCTCAGGCTGCCGAATACCACGCCCGTGGCTTTAACTGCGCCCAGGCCGTCGCCTGCACGCTCGCGCCCGCCGTCGGGCTCGACCCCCAGGTCGCCTTTACCCTCACCGAGGGCTTTGGCGCCGGCATGGGCGGCATGACCGAAACCTGCGGCGCCATCTCGGGCGCCGTGGCCATCATGGGCTTCGTGATAAGCGACGGCATGGAAAACCCCAAGACCAAAGGCCAGACCTACAAGCTGTCGCGCGAAATCGCCAAGCGTTTTGGCGAGAAGAACACGACGACCGTCTGCGGCACGCTCAAGGGCGTCGGATCGGATAAGGGTCCGCTCCGCAGCTGCCCCGGCTGCATCGACGATGCCGTCGAGATCGCCTGCGATATGCTGAAGCAACTCGCAGAGTAAACGGCAGCAACATAAAACGACGGCCGGCGCGCTTGGGATCCATCCAAAAGCACGCCGGCCGTCGCCGTTAGAACTCGGCAAATTCGGGAGCGCCGACCTCGATTTCCTCGCGCCCCGCCATAAGCTCGCGCATCTTGGCGCAAAATGGCTCCTGCTCCCCCGCCTTAAACACCAAGTGAAGTGTCACGGCATCCGCGTAATCGGTATCCGAAACTTTGGCGCCCGAATCCTGCGCCAAACGAAGCACCTGCTCATATTGTGGATAGGCCACATACACGTCAACGGGCACGACGTTTGTCATCTCAACGATCTGCCCGGCCTCCTGAGCCGCGGCCACCGCTGCCTGCGTCGCCGCGGTATAGGCGCGCACCAAGCCACCAGGCCCCAACAGCGTGCCACCAAAATAGCGCGTCACCACGCAGCAAACATTTTTGAGCTCTGCGCCGCGCAACACCTCGAGCGTCGGCATACCGCTCGTGCGGCTCGGCTCACCATCATCGCTCTGGCGCTCGCGTCCATCGACTAAAATCCACGCGGGAACATTGTGTCGAGCGTCATAATGACGCTTGCGAACCATCTCGATAAAGGCATTCGCCTCATCCTCGGACTCAATATGGACCAGCTGGGCAATAAACCGGCTCTTGCGGTCAACGAACTCGCCCGTAGCCTCAATATTCGATTGCAGAGTAAAATAGCTGTCCAACAAAGCCCCTCAACAACAAGCAAAGCAACAAACAGCCTCAATAATAAGGCAAAGCCCGTACCGTTAGCCCCAGTAAATAGAACGGCAACGTCAATGACCAGGCAAAGACAGCGAGACGGCGTCAGCTGAGTCGATTTGGCCCGAAAGAGG
>CALHJX010000302.1:0-4243 GCA_938033385.1 uncultured Collinsella sp.
CGGCGCCGGCCAAGGTAGGGGAGAACGTTCGCTCGGCTGCTGAGGAAGCCCATGCCGGCGACGTCGTGATGCGCGCTGGCGAGGTTGTGGCTCCGGCCGGCGCGGGTCTGCTGGCGAGCGCCGGATACGCGAGCGTGAAGATGCACGCTGCCCCGCGTGTGGGCATCATCTCGCTGGGCACGGAACTGGTCGCACCGAGTAAGGTGCCGGCGCGTGGTCAGATTCGCGATTCCAACTCCTCGGCGCTGATGGCCGAGGCACTCGATGCCGGCGCCGAGCCCGTGTTCTACGGCATCGCGCCCGATGATGAGCAGGCGATTGCCGAGCTGGTACATCGCGCCACGCGAGAGTGCGATTTTGCCATTACGAGCGGTGGCGCCTCGGCGGGCGATTACGATTTCGTGACGGCGCTCGTCCGGCGCGAGGGCGAGGTACTGTTTGACCGCATCTCGATGCGCCCCGGCAAGGCCATCACGTTTGGCTTGCTCGGGGGTAAGCCCTACCTGGGGCTTTCGGGCAATCCGGCCGCGGCGTATGTGGGCTTTGAGATGCTCGCCCGCCCGGCGATCCGCAAGATGCGCGGCTTTGCCGAGGGTGCGCGTCCCGTGCAACAGGCGACGCTCACACACGGCGTGAAAAAGCGACAGCATCGACGCTTCTTCGATCGCGCCACGGTTTTGCGCGACCCCGAGACCGGTGAGCTGTTGGTGACCGAGGCCAAGACGCAGAATTCGGCGCTGCTCGGCACGATGCAGCGGGCCAACTGCCTGCTGCGTATTGACGAGGGACCGTGCGAGCTCAAGGCGGGAGATGTCGTGGACGTTGTTCGCGTCGACCTGCCCGAGGGCGCCGTGTTGTAGGAGGAATGCTATGGAGTTGAAGATTTCGATCGTGACGTGCTCGGACACGCGCGACCTTGCCCAGGACGAGGCTGGAGCCGCGCTCGAGGAGCTTATCGAGGCACAGGGCTGGACGGTCGCCTCACATGTGGTCGTGCGCGACGACGTCAGCGAGATTGGTGATGCCGTTGTGGAAGCCGCCGATGAGTGCCACGCCAACGTCGTGCTCACCTGCGGCGGTACGGGGCTTTCGATGCGCGATGTGACGCCCGAGGCGACGCGTGCCGTCTGCGACCGCGATGTGCCGGGTATTGCAGAGGCGATTCGCGCATACTCCATGACCAAGACGCGCCGCGCCATGCTCTCGCGCGCTATTTGCATGCAACGAGGTCATACACTTGTCGTAAACTTTCCCGGTTCCACGAAGGCCGCCCGCGAAAGCTGGGAGGCCATAGCGGACCAGCTGGAACATGCGGCCCAGATGACGGCGGGCGGCGGACACGCCAAATAAGCGCACTCCCTGCGGCGGAGCGCCCTTACGGGCCGCTCCGCCTTTGTTTTCCGCCGAAGCGACGCCGAGGCGCACGCTAACTCGAAACTATATTCTCTGGCGAGAATAATTTCTCACTATCATTATTCGCGCAGAAGTATAATCTGGTTGCAGATTAAAGCCCGCGGTGGGGTACCCGGGCACAAGGTCCGAAAGGGTTGAATATGTTCGATATGGTTTCTCGCCGCGGATTCGTCTCGCTTTCTGCTGTCGCCGCTGCCGGCCTTGGTCTTGCCGGCTGCTCGGGCAGCAAGACGTCCGAGCCGGCCGGATCCGATGCCGGTTCTGCTAAGGCATCTTCCAAGAAAGCTGTCGAGCTGCAGGTCTTTGCTGCTAACTCCCTCGAGAAGGCCCTTCCCGAGGTCCAGGAGCTCTACACCGACCAGACCGGCACCACCTTTGCCGATACGCAGTTTAAGGCCTCCGGCGACCTTGTCGAGCAGATGCGCGCCGGTGCCGCCGTCGACGTGCTCATCACCGCTTCCAAGGGCACCATGGATGACGCTGAGACCGCCGAGCTCGTCGACGCTGATACGCGTGAGGACATGTTCGTCAACGACCTCGTGATCATTCGCGCCGAGGGCTCCGACACCATGGTCGAGGCCATCGCCGACGTCGCGAATCTGGACGGCAAGATCGCCATTGGCGACGCCAAGACCGTCCCCGCCGGCAAGTACGCCAACCAGGCGCTGGCTTCCGTGGGCCTTTATACCGGCACCGAGGGCGATGACGGCGAGTATGCGCCCGAGATTGCCGACAAGGTGGCCCTGGCCGACAAAGTTGGTACCGCCGCCGCCTATGTGTCCACGGGCGACTGCGTGGCCGGTTTTGTCTACAGCTCCGATATCTTCCGCTACGACGGCATCGAGGAGGCCTTCGTATGCCCCGAGGATTCGCACAAGCCCATCGTGTATCCGGGTGCCGTTGCCGAGAGCTCCGAGCACGCCGACGAGGCCAAGGCGTTCATCGACTTCTGCCTGACCAACAAGAAGGCTCAGAAGATTTGGGCCAAGTACGGCTTTGAGCTTTCCGCGTAGTGCGGCTTGGCGCGATAATTCCATCGCCTTGTGTTTCACTCCGTCCTTGTATTCGCTTGGAGCTTTTCGTGCTTAATAGATTCCGCATGCTTGTCGCCTGTGCTTTGACCTTCGTGCTTTGCTGGGTGCCGGGATTTGCGTTTGCTGGGGACGCTGAGGACGGGGCCCAGGCTGCTGCGACCGCTCATGGGCTTTCCTATGGGATCGAGGGTTTTGAGCGGTTGGCCAAGGGGACCGCTCGTGCCATGGAGGGCCAGCCTGAGGGCTACCGGTTTCCCGTTGACGAGGACGTGGACCTTGTAGTGGCGCCTGCTGCCGATCGCGTTGTTGTGTGGATATCGCCCAAGGCGGTCGAGAAGTATGAATTGGATCCGCAGGACAACGAGTGCGTATCGGGTCTCAAGGCCCTCGTCTGTAAGCTCGACAGCGCAAACTGCATGGGAGGTGCGCAGCTAGGGGACGTGGATCTTCCTTGGTATGTCACGGCGGAAACAACGTTTGAATCCGGCGGGTATACCTATGGCTTTGACGAGCGCGGTGCGGATGGGGACCGCTATGTGGTGATTGCATCAGCCTCGGGTGATGCCAAGGGCGGCGCGCGTTGGCTTGATAGCGCTCAAATGGTAGAGGCATCGTCTGTCGTGTTGCGGGATGAGCAGGGGCCCTTGACCTCTCTGGCCTCCTTATTGGGCGACATCGACTATCGCCCATTTTGGGTGTCCATAAAAACGAGCGGCCTTGCACTGCTGATCTCCTTTGCGTTGGGCCTGTTCGCCGCGTGGAAGACTATGGGTACCTCGAGTCGCATCAAGGGCCTGCTCGATTCGGTCTTTACGATTCCTATGGTGCTGCCGCCCACGGTCTGCGGTTTTCTGCTCCTCATGCTGTTTGGCCGCTCGACCGGGGTGGGCCAGTGGCTCATCGCGCACGGCGTCTCCATCGTCTTTACGTGGCCCGCAGCGGTGATATCTGCCGTGGTGGTGTCGTTCCCGCTCGTCTATCGTACGGCACTCGGAGCCTTCGAGAGCCTCGACACGCAGATGCTCGACGCCGCGCGAACCCTGGGATGGTCCGAGCGTCGCATCTTTACCAAGCTTATGATGCCGCTTGGTTGGCCCTCGATTGCCGCCGGCACGGTGCTCGCCTTTGCCCGCGCGATGGGCGAGTTTGGCTGCACCCTGTTCTTTGCGGGTAACTACGCCGGCATTACCCAGACCATCCCCATCGCCATCTACTTTGAGTGGATGGGCGGCAACACCTCGGTGGCCCTCTTTTGGGTCGCCGTCGTGATCGTCTTTAGCTTTTTGGTCATCCTATTCATCAACATGTATACGGCACATTCGCAAAAGTACCGCGAGCGTGGCCTTTCCCGTGCGGAGCGCAAGAAGGCCAAAGAGCTCGCCGGTCAGGGCGATTCGCTCGACCCGGCGGGCGGCGATGCCCTGCGTATCGATCGCGAGGCATTGGCTGAGCTCATGCGCGATGAGCCCGCTATGCAGGGAGGTCGATAGGCCATGTCACTCGTTCTGGATATTAAAAAGCGCTATCCGGGTTTTATGCTCGATATGCAGCTTGAGGCCGGTGAGGAGCGTGTGGCGCTGCTGGGTGCCTCTGGCTGCGGCAAGAGCTGCACGCTGCGCTGCATTGCCGGCGTGGAGACGCCCGACGAGGGCAAGATCGTCGTCAACGGCGTGACCTTTTTTGACTCGGCGGCGGGCATCAACCTGTCGCCCCAGGAGCGAAAATGCGCCCTGCTGTTCCAAAACTATCAGCTTTTCCCCAACATGACGGTGGCCGATAACGTATGCGCCGGTGTA
>CALHJX010000303.1:0-11418 GCA_938033385.1 uncultured Collinsella sp.
CCTACACCCACTCCCGACCCCTCGCCCACGCCTGACGATACGGTCGGCTAGAAATCATCCGGCCATAAGCAACAAGGCCCCCGAGCAGCTTATTAAACTGCTCGGGGGCCTTTTTAGTTTAAAGCGACCTGATGGGCGGTCTTTATACCGGCAGACAAAAAAGGGGGCACCGACCAACGTCGATACCCCTTACAAGCCACCATGTCACGCACACAGTGCCGAGCGCACGACCCGCACGCCTATTTGCGAGAATTGCTCAGCTTATTGATCAGCGCCTCAAGACGCTCGCCGTCCTCGGCCGTCTGGGCAATAACCAAAATCGTATCGTTGCCGGCAAGCGAGCCAAGCACATCGGGCAACTCTGCCGCATCAACGGCGGCGGCGATGCCGGAAGCCGTGCCAGGCTGAGCCTTGATCATAACCAGATTATCGGTGCGCAGAACGCCCGTTACGAGCTCGGAAACCATACGCTGCAGGTGCAGGTCCTCTGCCAGAACATAGATGCCCTCAGGGAGCTTACGCAGCCCCATATCGGCAATATCGCGAGAGACAGTCGCCTGCGTGCAATCAAAGCCCATAGCGCGGAGCTCATCGACCAGCACGCGCTGCGTACGGACGTCCTTATTGCGCACAATATCTCTAATGGCATCCTGGCGCCCATTGCGTTTTTTAGCCATACAAACCCTCACTCCAAAAGATGGCGGAGACAATCAATCAGTGTTTGAATAGTTTAACGCTATTTGAAGACTTTTGTGTATAAGAACGCATTTCGAAACAATTCTATGCAAGTTTGTTTCGAAATGAGCCGTTTAGGCGGTTTTTGCGCCCGTCCGGTTAAGAAAAGCTGCCAGATGCGTACACATCACGCAGCGCGCGGGCTTGGCGCTGGCGATCGGCCCAAACAACAGACCAAGTCCCCGATGGTTATCCTTGAGCGCGGCGACCATCTGACGGGTTCGAGGCGCATCGAGCATATCACGCATGCGGGCGGAACGCTCGATTGACGACAACCCATGCGGGCTCAGGCACAAATTCTCGATGCAGGCGACCAGTCCGGCAAAGTAGAACTTTTGGCTTGCCAGCTTGAGCCGACCACCGCTATCTGCTTCCGAGAGTGAGTCCGCAAGCTCGTCGAGCGCTCGAGTGTCATCGGATACCTTGGCATACATGGTGGGATCAAAGGCATCTGTAAGTTTAGGTGCCGCCGTGTGGAAACAAGCATCGCCGCAGCCGGACACGCATCGTGTCTGCGAAAGCGCGCATGCCATAAACCCAACTGTGCGAAACACCTTGTCGCACAAAAGGCATGCCTCAAACAGCGAGCGGCTGTACATCACGCCAGAGGTCTGAACGACAAGGCCGCCTAAAATCAACTGGGACAGCCCGGTCACCATCGAGGATTTGCTATCAATGGAAATATGAGCAGCATCCAAGACGCGCGAATGACGCTCTCGATGTGCATCATAGCGGTCGAGCGACACCGTGGGGAACACCATGTCTGCCGCTGTATCGCACGCGATATCGACCATCTTGGAAAGGGACTGCGGAGCAAGCCACTCATCGGCGTTCATAGCGATGATTTGAGAGCCACGCGATGCAGCAAAACCGGCACGAAGACAAGCACCGCGCTTCGCGTCCTCGACGTCAATCAAATCAATATGGATGTCCCTGTCGGCAGCAACTTGAAGCGAATGGCGCACACCGGGCGCAGCATCGCGGCAGACAACGACAATCTGCAAATCGTAGAGGTCTTGGTTCTGGATACTCTCGAGCGCACGCATCGCATAGCTGGGCGAACCTTCTACCACAAGGATCACCGAAAGTCGCGGATGCGAGCCACGTCGAACCAAGTTATCCGTCCTCTCGACAGCAATGAATCAAATCGTGGTTCATGGTACACCCCGGCAATAAAAGCAATGAGACACCGGTTGTATTGCACGCCAAGAACAGATGTTGCACACGTGCAGCCCACAGATGACAGGCGTCGACGCACGACGCGTCGAGCCCTCCCCTAGTCGAGCACGACAAGCTCGGCGGGATCGTAATCCACGCCCATAAACGTAAGGCCGCAGGCAGGAGCCGTGGGACCCGCAGCGGTGCGGTCGCAAGCATCGATGACCTCGCGCATCCACTCGGGTTCACGGCGATGCATGCCAATCTCGACAAGCGTGCCCACGATCGTGCGGACCATCGAATGCAAAAATGCGTTGCCCTCAATGGTAAACGTCAGGATATCCTCGCCAAAGGCCACCTCATGGCCAAACTCGGCCCGCATCACGCAGCGGTGCGTAGGCTTGCCCACGGCAGAGGCGACCTTGCAAAAGCTCTTAAAGTCCTGCTCACCCAAAAGCGCGGGACAGGCCGCAGACATGGCCTCGACGTCCAAGGGATAGCGATGCCACCACACGGCACCACGGGACAGCACGGGGCGCGCATCGCGATCGGCAATACGGTACGTATACGTACGGGAACGCGCGTCAAAGCGTGCAGAAAAGCCCTTACGGGCCCTGTAGACCTCGTTTATGGCGATATCTTTAGGCAGCAGGGCATCCATAGCCCGCAGCCACCTACGGCGCGTAAGGGCGAGCTCAGCGTCCGTTACGGGCACGCTGATGTACTGAGCCACGGCATGCACGCCGGCATCGGTACGACCTGCGCACGTCAGATCGATCGGACGGCGAAGCAGCGTCTCGATGGCTCGACGCAGCTCACCCGCAACCGTCGTCTGTCTCGGCTGCTCGGCAAATCCGCTATACGACGAGCCATCATAGGCCACGCGGAAAACGAGCGTGGCATCGAGCTCTGGAATCGAATTGAAATCAGACGGCGCAGTCATGGGCGCTCCCAACAAACAAGCAACGGTATCGCGACAAAAAAAGAGGGGTACGCGAACGTACCCCTCGAATATAGCCTATGCAGACGGAATGTCTACTCAGCGGTCTCCTCAGCAGGAGCCTCCTCGACAGCCTCGACCTTCTTGGGAGCAGCGGCCTTCTTGGGGGCCGGAGCAGCCTTCTTGGCCTTAGGCGTGCAAGGCTCGGTGACGAGCTCCATGATAACGATAGGAGCGTTGTCGCCCTTGCGGTTGCCGAGCTTCATGATGCGGGTATAACCGCCGTTGCGGTCCTGCCACATGCCCTGGGCAGCCTTGTCGAAGATCTCGGCAACGAGCTGCTTATCGCCGAGCTTGGCGATAGCCAGACGACGAGAGTGCAGGTCGCCCTTCTTGGCCCAAGTGATGATCGGGTCGACGACCGAACGCAGCGCCTTAGCGCGGGTCTCGGTGGTCTTGATGCGGTCGTTCTCGAAGAGGGCCTTAGCAAGGCTCTTCTTCATGGCCTTGGTGTGGCTCGCATCGGTGCCGAGCTTCAGGCCCTTCTTAACGTTGTGACGCATGGTCTAGTTTCTCCTCAAATATGCGAAGCATTAAGCCTTCAGGCTCAGGCCCATGGACTCAAGCTTGTCCTTCACTTCCTCGATCGACTTAACACCGAAGTTACGGATGTTGAGCAGATCGTTCTCCGAGAACTCAACGAGCTGACGGACCGAGTGAATGCTGGCGCGCTTAAGGCAGTTGTAGGAACGGACGGAAAGGTCCAGATCCTCGATCTGCTTGTCCAGCTCGGCGTTGTCGTTGGTGACCTCGGGAGCGAAGATCGAAGCCTCCTCCTCGACCTCGGGGGTCTCGGCAAGGTTCATAAAGGCGGCCATATGCTGGTTGATGATATTGGCAGCCTGGACCACGGCGTCGCGCGGGGCGATGGAGCCGTTGGTCTCGATGTCGAGGACAAGGCGGTCGTAGTCGGTGTGCTGACCGACACGGCAAGCCTCAACGAGCTTGGCGCAACGGGAAACCGGCGAGTACAGCGAGTCGACGTGGATCACACCGATGGGATCGTTGTCGCGCTTGTTGGCCTCGCCAGAAACATAGCCGCGGCCATAGCCGATGCGCATGCTCATGGTGAGATGGCCACCCTCGGTGAGCGTTGCGATGTGCTGCTCGGGGTTGACCAGCTCAAACTCGGACGGAATAAAGAAGTCCGCACCGGTGACCTCGCAGGGGCCGTCAACCGAGATGGTGGCGGTCGCCTCGTCGGTCGTGCCGAGAGCCCTGAAGACAAGACCCTTGACATTCAGGACGATGTCGGTGACATCCTCGACCATGTTAGGGATGGTCATGAACTCGTGCTGCGCGCCATCGATCTGAATAGCCTCGACGGCAGCACCCTCGAGCGAGGACAGAAGAACGCGACGAAGGGAGTTACCCAGCGTATCGCCGTAGCCACGCTCGAGCGGCTCGACGGAGACACGAGCAGACGTCTCGTTGATCTCTTCGACCTGAACCTGAGGCCTAATGAATTCTGACATGTATTACCTCCAGCCTCAGCAGCCCGGATGGACTACTTAGAGTAGAGCTCGACGATGAGCTGCTCGTTGATATCACCGCTGATCTGCTCACGCGTCGGCAGAGCGAGCACGTTACCAGACAGCTTCTCGATATCGACCTCGAGCCAGCCAGGGACCTCAAAGCGCTCGGAGGAAATCAGGGCCTCCTTGATGGGGAGGAGGTCACGGAACTTCTCGCCGACAGCGACGACGTCGCCGGCCTTGACGCGGTAGGACGGGATGTCCACGCGCTTGCCGTTCACGGTGAAGTGACCGTGACGGACGGACTGACGAGCCTCTTTGCGGGTGCGGGCGAAGCCAAGACGGAAGACAACGTTGTCGAGGCGAGACTCAAGGATGATCATGAGGTTCTCACCGGTGACGCCGTTCATCTTACGGGCCTTGTTGAAGTAGCCGTGGAACTGCTTCTCCAGAACGCCATAGATGAACTTGACCTTCTGCTTCTCGCGCAGCTGCATGCCGTACTCAGATTCCTTGCGACGGCGCTTGGGCTGACGGATAGATTCCTTCTTGCTGCTGTAACCGAGCTCAGCGGGATCGATCCCGAGCTGACGGCAGCGCTTAAGAACAGGAGTCCTGTCGATTGCCATATTGATACGATCCTTTCAGTTACACGCGGCGACGCTTCTTGGGGCGGCAGCCGTTGTGCGGAATGGGGGTCTTGTCCTGGATGCTCGAGACCTCGAGGCCAGCAGCCTGGAGGGAGCGGATGGCGGTCTCACGACCGGAGCCGGGGCCCTTGACGAAGACGGAAACCTTCTTCATACCGTGCTCCATGGCCTGCTTGGCAGCAGCCTCGGCAGCCATCTGAGCAGCGAACGGCGTGGACTTACGGGAGCCCTTGAAGCCCACCTGGCCAGCCGACTTCCAGGAAATGACGTTGCCCTGGGGATCGGTGATCGAAACGATCGTGTTGTTGAACGTAGAACGAATGTGAGCCTGGCCCACGGAAATGTTCTTACGGTCCGCGCGCTTCAGACGGGCAGCGCGAACGTTCTTCTTAGCAGTAGCCATCTATCTAGCGCTCCTTATTTCTTCTTCTTAGCACCGATCTGACGCTTCGGGCCCTTGCGGGTACGAGCGTTAGTGTGGGTGCGCTGGCCGCGGACCGGGAGGCCCTTGCGGTGACGAAGGCCGCGGTTGCAGCCGATGTCCATAAGGCGCTTGACGTTCTGGTTGCGCTCACGGCGGAGGTCGCCCTCAACCATGATCTGGTTCTTATCGATATAATCGCGGATGGCGTTAACCTCATCCTCGGTGAGGTCCTTAACGCGCGTATCCACGTTAACGTTGCACTCGACGCAAATCTTCGTCGCAGTGGTGCGGCCGATGCCGTAAATGTAGGTCAGACCGATCTCAACGCGCTTCTCACGCGGGAGGTCGACACCATTAATACGGGCCAACGTAGTCTCCTCTCTTAACCCTGACGCTGCTTATGACGGGGGTTCTCGCAAATGACGAGGACCTTGCCATGGCGCCTAATGATTTTGCACTTATCGCACATCTTCTTGACCGAAGGACGTACCTTCATCGTTCTTCCTTTCGGTAGCGCTCAAACTACTTCCCTACTATCTACTCGCCCAGCCGCAGGCGTTTAAAACTATGGCTGGTCTTCACACACAATCCGACCGTAGGTTGAGCTAAGCCTGCAGTCGGAAATGGAGTGCGTGTATGCGTGCCGCTATTTGTAGCGATAGGTGATGCGGCCGCGGGTCAGGTCGTACGGGGAAAGCTCCACGACAACCCTGTCACCGGGGAGAATACGGATGTAATTCATTCGGATCTTGCCAGAAATGTTGCACAGAACCGAATGACCGTTCTCGAGCTCGACCTTAAACATGGCATTGGGCAGCGGTTCCTTTACCGTACCCTCGAGCTCAATTGCGTCTTCCTTCTTCACAAGCAATCATCTTTCTCTAGAAAACGACAGCGATTGAGTATTCTACAACACGTATGCACGCATCGTAATAACTTCGTAATGGCTCCACAACTAAGTGGAACTTGTTACATTTGAAATGTAAAACAAAGCCGTTCCCTGATGCCCAAGATCGCCTTGAAATGAGAAGGCATAGACCTTGGGGTCATGCCTTCGAAATTGAAAGGCGAGGTTGGGCATCAGGGGGCGGCGACTTTTACATTTCTCCGCCTTGGAGCGAACACCAAGCACCTTGGGCATCCGTGGTGAGAATCACCGGACCGTCATTGGTAATGGCGACGGTGTTCTCGTAGTGCGCGGCGGGCAGGGGATCGGTGGTCGTAACAATCCAACCGTCGGAGCCCGTGCTCACATGGTTGGAACCCATCGTAACCATCGGCTCGATGGCAATGACCATGCCGGCCTGGAGGCGAACGCCCCTCCCCTTCTTTCCATAGTTAGGAACATTGGGGTCCTCGTGCATCACGCGGCCAATGCCATGGCCCACATAATCACGAAGCACGCCGTAACCGTGAGACTCGGCGAGGGACTGAACGGCATAACCGACGTCCCCGATATGGTTACCGGGAACAGCCTGCTCAATGGCAGCCTTAAGGCAATCACGCGTGACCTCGCACAAAGCCTTGGCTTCGGGCGTGGGGGTACCGACGAAAAACGTCCAAGCGTTATCGCCGACCCAACCGTCGACAACGGCTCCCGTATCGATGGAAATGATATCGCCATCGCGCAGGATCATGTCGGGATTGGGAATACCGTGGACCACGGCATCGTTGATCGATGCGCATATGGTCCCCGGGAACCCGCCGTAGCCCTTAAAGGCCGGGGTGCCGCCATGCATGCGGATAATCTGCTCCGCGAGCTGATCGAGCTCAAAGGTGGAAACGCCGGGGCGCACCATGGCTCCAACGTGGCGGAGCGCCATCTTAGATAGCGCTCCTGCCTTCTTCATCTGCTCGATTTGCGTTGCAGACTTAATCTTGATCATAGACCGAGAGCCTCTTTGACATCCCCGTACACGGTCTCACGAGCCTGGTCACCGTTGACCGACTTGAGCAGACCCTGGCCACGATAGTAGTCGACGAGCGGACTCGTGGACTTCTCGTAGACGTCGAGACGGTTCTTGATGGTCTCGGGCTTGTCGTCGTCGCGCTGATACATCTCGCCACCGCACTTGGGGCAGGTGGCATCGGCAGCGGTGCCGGTGTAACCGCAGGCGCGGCAGGTGCGACGCGAAGACAGACGATCGATAATGACCTCGGGGGCCACATCGACCAGAAGGGCGCAATCGATCTCGCGACCCATGGCGGAGAGCTCGGAATCGAGCGTCACAGCCTGGGCGGTGTTGCGCGGGAAGCCGTCGAGGATGAAGCCCTGCTGGGCGTCATCGGCGGCAAGGCGCTCCTTGACAAGGTCGATCACGAGCTGGTCGGGAACGAGCTCGCCAGCGTCCATGTACTTCTTAGCCTGAATACCAAGCTCGGTGCCACCCTTGACGGCAGCACGCAGCAGGTCGCCCGTGGAAATATGGGCGACGCCAAACTCGGCGACGAGCTCCTGTGCGACGGTGCCCTTACCGGCACCCGGAGCTCCGAGCAATACGAGGTTCATGAGCAATCCTCCTCTAGCCTATTTAAAGAATCCATCGTAATCATACATCTTGATCTGGCCTTCGAGCTTATCGACCGTGTCGAGCACGACGCCGACCATGATGAGGATGGACGTGCCGCCAAATGCCTGGATCAGATGGTTACCCGTGAAGGAGAAGATGATCGAAGGCACGATGGCGATGAGCGCCAAAAAGACAGCGCTGGGAAGCGTGATCTTGTTGAGCGCGTTCTTGATGTAGGCCGCGGTAGCCCTACCCGGACGGACGCCCGGAATAAAGCCGCCCTGCTTCTTAAGGTTATCGGCCGTGTCATCGGGGTTGAACACCATGGAGGTGTAGAAGTACGCGAAGAACACGATGAGGACAACGTTAAGCACCCAGTTGAGCCAACCGGTCGAAAGCGCGGAGGCAACTGCCTGAATCCAGCCGATGCCGGGGAAGAACACGGCAATCTGAGCCGGGAAGTACAGCAGCGCCGAAGCGAAGATGATCGGCACGACACCAGCGGTGTTGACCTTGATGGGCAGGTAGGTGGTCTGGCCACCCATCATGCGACGGCCCACGACGCGCTTAGCGTAGGAGACCGGGATGCGGCGCTGGCCGCGCTCAAGGAAAACAATCAGCGGGATAACCAGCAGGATGATGGCGCAGATGATCACCATGGTGATGATGCCACCGGCATTGCCCTCGGTGCTGGAGAAGATAGCCTGCGGCAGACCGGCCATGATGTTCGCAAAGATGATCAGCGACATGCCATTGCCGATACCGCGCTGGGTGATGAGCTCACCGATCCACATGATCAGCATGGCGCCCGCGGTGAGCGTGCCGATGATCATGAGGTCGAAGATGATCTCGGGAGCGCCGGCGCCATTAAAGCTGATGCCGAAGCTCTTAAAGAGGAAGAGGTAACCCACGGAGTTGAGGATTGCCAGAGCCAGGGTGAGGTAACGCGAATACTGCGTAATCTTTGTCTGACCGACCTCGCCCTCGCGGGCAAGCTCATGCAGGGAAGGCACGACGGCCTGGAGCATCTGGAGGATGATCGAGCTGGTGATGTAAGGCATGATGCCCAGCGAAAACACCGACACATAGCTCAACGCGCCGCCAGAGAAAAGATTCAGGAGGGCCATAGCACCTGCGGCGACCGAATTGTTATCGGTCGAGAAAAGGCCCAGCATCCCCTGGAAGGGAATGCCGGGCACAGGAACGTGCGCACCAATGCGGTACACGACGAGCATAGCTATGGTAAAAAGAATCTTTTCGCGCAATTCTTTGATGCGGAAAGCATTCTTAAGACCATTTAGCACGGCAGCTCGACCTTTCCGCCGGCGGCCTCGATCTTGGCCTGCGCAGAAGCGCTGACCTTGTCGACCTTGACCGTGAACTTCTTGGTGAGCTCACCATTGCCGAGCACCTTGACGGGCTCGAACTCGCTCTTGGTGATGCGAGCGGCCTTAAGAGCGGCACCGTCGATCACAGCGCCATCCTCGAACTTACGCTCGAGACGCTCAACGTTAACAGCGGTGTACTCGATACGACGGGGGTTGCGGAAGCCCGGAAGCTTGGGCAGGCGCATAGCCAGCGGAGTCTGGCCACCCTCGAAGCCGGCACCCTTGGTGCCGCCAGAGCGGGAACCCTGGCCCTTCTGGCCGCGGCCAGAAGTGGTGCCGTGACCCGAAGAATTGCCACGGCCGACGCGCTTACGGTTCTTGGTGGAACCGGGCGCGGGAGTAAGATCGTGAAGCTGCATTTGCTACTCCTCTACAATCTCGACAAGGTGCTTGACCTTGAAGATCATGCCGCGGACGGACTCGTTGTCAGCAATCTCGCGAACCTCGCGGATCCTGTGGAGACCGAGGGCACGGACAGTACGGACCTGGTCCTGCTTGCAACCATTGGTGCTGCGGACCTGCTTGATCTTGATGGTGTCAGCCATGCTTAGTTCTCCTTACCGACGAACATCTCGGAGACCGTCAGGCCACGGCGAGCCGCGACGTCCTCAGGGCTGGAGAGCTCCTTGAGGCCCTCGACGGCAGCCTTGATGATGTTGAGGCCGTTGTCGGTACCGAGGGACTTGGACAGGACGTTCTTGATGCCAGCAAGCTCGAAGAGGGGACGCACAGCGCCGCCGGCGATAACGCCGGTACCCTCGACAGCGGGCTTGATGATGATGCGGCCGGCACCAAAGTGGCCGAGAACCTCGTGCGGGATGGTGCCCTGCTCGGTCACCGGCACGTGGAACATGTTCTTCTTGGCATCGAGAGATGCCTTGGAGATGGCCATGGGCACCTCAGCGGACTTGCCCATGCCAACGCCGACGTTGCCCTTGCCGTCGCCAACGACGACGAGAGCGACGAGGCTCATGCGACGACCACCCTTGACGGTCTTCGACACGCGGTTGATGTAAACGACGCGCTCCTCGAACTCGGAGGCCTCGCGCTGCTGCTTCTGATTACGAGCCATGTGCTACATACCTCCTAGAACTCGAGACCGGCGGCACGAGCACCGTCGGCGAGGGCCTTGACGCGGCCATGGTAGATACGGCCACCGCGATCGAAGGCGACCTTGGTGATGCCGGCCTCGATGGCACGCTTGCCAACGAGCTGACCGACCTTCTCCGCAGCCTCCTTGTTCGAGGTGTGGGTGCCCTTGAACTCGGCCTCGAGGGTCGAGGCAGAGACGAGCGTCAGGCTGGAGCCCTTGCTGTCGTCGATGATCTGGGCATAGATGTTGGCGTTAGTACGGGTCACGCGAAGACGCGGACGCTCGGAGGTACCCGAGACCTTGCCGCGAACACGACGCTGACGACGCTTGAGGCCTTCCAGCTTCGCCTTATGCTTGTTCATACGTAAACTCCTAAAAAGGTTGATCTTGCCAGCACCTGACGGGGTGCTGGTCTTATGCGAGTGAGTCGGTTACGACTACTTGGCGGCCTTACCCAGCTTGCGGCGGATGTGCTCGCCAACGTAGTGGATGCCCTTGCCCTTGTAAGGCTCGGGAGGACGCTTCTCGCGGACCTCGGCAGCAAACTGGCCGACAGCCTGCTTGTCGCATCCATGAATGATGATTTTATTGGGACCCGGAACCTCAATGGTGATACCCGGAATCTCAGGAACGATCACCTGGTGGGAATAACCAAGGTTCATGACCAGATTGGTGCCTTCCTTGGCAACACGGTAACCGACACCGTTAACATCCAGCTCCTTCTTGAAGCCCTCGGTCACGCCGATGACCATGTTGTGGAGCAGAGTGCGGGTCAGGCCGTGAACGCTGCGGTGCAGCTTATCGTCGGAAGGACGTTCCACGGTGATCGTCGTACCTTCCTGCTTAATGATCATCTCAGGCCGCAGGCTCTGAGTCAGCTCGCCCTTGGGTCCCTTGACGGTGACCACATTGCCCTCGGCAATGTTCACGGTAACACCGGCGGGAACGGTAATGGGCATTCTACCAATTCTAGACATTGTTCGAT
>CALHJX010000304.1:0-4093 GCA_938033385.1 uncultured Collinsella sp.
TGGAGCCGTAAGCTTTACCGTAGCGGCCTCGGGCAGTGCAGGCGGCACCGGCAGCGGCACGGGTTCCAACGCAGACGGCGCCGACAAGAACGGCGGCGGCAACAAGAGCAAGGACTCGGGCGGAAAACTCGCCGACACGGGCGACGGCTCTGGTATCGCCGCCGGGCTCGCCGCTGCCGCCGTGGCGACGACGGGCGCCGGCACGGCAATGCTTGCCAGTGACGGTGAAAACAACGAGGACGTTGTCGAATAGGCAAGCCGGCCTTTTAAACACATCGACTCAATCGGGAGCGTAGGACACCGTTCTGTGCCCCCGATTTTTACCTTGGCCCGAACGCCGCCATAGGCTACATCACTATGTTCAGCACGTTGACGAATTCCTGAGCCTGGGAGCGGCTGCTCAGGCTAAAGACACAGGCAGTCAACAGCCTGTTGCGCAGAAAAACGTCGCGGCCCTTGATCCTGCTGACCCCCGTGATGTCCTTAAGGTAGACAATCTCGGTGTGCTTGCCGCCGAAAGTGCCCTTCTTGAGTACCTCAATGCGGTTAGGGTAGATCTTGACGTCTTTAAACCTGCCCGAACCCTTACCCTGGAATAGCAAAGTGTTGTTGTCCATACACATCGCTCCCCATGGTTAGAGTTAAAACTGCCTCTATGGTCACATTTTAGTCACCGCAAGGCTCCCATGCGAAGGTGCCAGACAGCAAAGCAATTCGTGTCCGCGCGAGGCTTTAAACTAAATGCAATAAAGATGCATTCCACAAGAGGAAAGTGGGGCGACAGTGATGGGCGAACTGGTAAACCGTGGAGAATCGGCAATCGTGCCCGAAGGTTTTTACAAGCAGGTTTCCTCGATTCTCAACGCCGCTCGCGACAAGGCCTATACCGCCGTTAACTTTGCGATGGTTGAGGCATATTGGGAGATCGGCAAGAGTATTGTTGATGAACAGGGCGGAGAGGAGCGCGCCAAGTATGGCGATGCACTGATCGACGAACTTGCCGTTAGATTGACTAAGGATTTTGGCAGAGGCTTCAACGCCAGAAGCTTAAGATACATGCGTCAGTTTTATCTTGCGTTCCCAATCCGGAACGCGCTGCGTTCCGAATTGAATTGGACACATTACCGCAGGTTATCGCGTATAACCGACCCTGATGCTCGAACATGGTACATGAACGAATGTGCCGATTCTCGCTGGAGCACGCGTCAGCTCGAACGCCAGATCAACACCATGTTCCGCGAGCGCCTACTTGCCAGCAAAGACAAAGAGGCCGTCACCCAGGAAATCCAAAAGAGCGCCCCGACCCATCGCCCCGAGGATATCATCCGCGACCCATATGTACTGGAGTTTTTAGGTTTCTCGGACGATGCTGCGTTTCGCGAGAGCGATCTAGAGCAGGCGCTCATCACGCATCTTCAGAAGTTCCTGCTGGAGCTTGGCCGTGGCTTCGCTTTCGAGGCGCGCCAAAAGCGCATCACCTTTGATGGGCGCCATTTCTATATTGACCTTGTTTTTTACAACTATCTGATGCGCTGCTTCGTGCTCATCGACCTTAAGACGGACGATCTTACGCATCAGGACCTGGGCCAGATGCAAATGTATGTGAACTACTACACGCGCGAGCTCATGAACGAAGGCGACAATCCGCCCATAGGCATCGTGCTCTGCGCGGACAAAAGCGATTCGATCGTCGAGTACACGCTGCCCGAAGACAACGACCAAGTGTTTGCCGCCAAATACCTGCCGTATCTTCCAAGTAAGGAAGAGTTGGCACGCGAACTGAGTGCCGAGTACCGCGCCATCAACGAAGCGACTAATGGCGAAACGCAAGGGTAGCAGCACGTTGCGACCGAAACCATCGCAGCCGTCGCAGGCGCACTCGCGGTTGCGACGGCTGCTACGAAACAATACCGGTCATGGACGCCGGCAACGACATTCTAGTCGTGGCTGGCGAGCGTGACCTGACAGGCAAAGACGCGGCCTTCGTCTGATGTGGCTCCATTGGCTGCCACAGAAAAGGGCCGGTTGCAGCCGACCCTTTAAGACGATAGCACCTGCGTTGCCCGCGCTTCCAAAGTTGACCGACTGAGGAGCGGGTTCCGCGGCACATTTTGATTTTACCCGGTGGGGCGGCTCTTTTGCAGCCGTTCCACCGTTTATTTATATCTGGCACCCTCAAACAATCAGACGGCAGCCCGCACTCCTGAGAGCCGCCCCATACCCCCGGCCATCACGTTACGGTGCCAACCGGCACCGCTCCCCTACTTCCCAAATAGCGCACCCAGCAGGCCGCGACGTTTGGGCTTCTCCTCTCGGTAGGAACCCTCAACGGCGGCTGCAACCTGGCGCGGTTGCTCGCCGCCTCCACGGCGCACGATCTGGTACAGGAACGGAGATTTAACATATTTGACCTCGACGGGCGTGGCGTGCACGGTGCTCTCACCGGACAGATGCAGGCTCGGGCTGAGCGGCGCCACAATATGCGTCTCGCGCTTGTCGCTAAACACCACCGCGGCCGCGCGGCCCGTCTGGCCGTTCACGGCGATGCGCACCTGCTCGTCATCGCGTCCGTCACACGCGGGGCGATCGACAAAGTAGACCGGCACCATAATCAGGCCGTCCTTGTGCTTGCGGGCCTTGCGCGCCCAGGTGCGGATGCTCTTTTTATTGAGCCCCAGTACAGCCTCGGCGTCGTTGCCCGCAACGTCGAGCGCCAGCTTATCAATGACCACCTGGTCCTTGGTAGACGCATCGACGGAGACGACGCGAAAGTTGCCTTCCTGCATGGCGGGATCGAACGGACCGACCTTGGCAAAGTCCCACGGCTCCAAGATGCCCAGGAGGCGAACGTCCAGGTAGTTTGCCCTGGGGTATGCCCAGTCGAGCACCTCGTAGTACACCAGGGTTTCCTTGCTCAGGCCCTTGCCCGGGAAGCTCGCCATCATGCGCAGGTCCGCCAGCGCCATGGGGAAATAGAAGAGCATCATGTCGTTTTGGATCGCATCTTCCACGTCGTGTCCGGCAAAGGCTTCCGCATGCTGGCGCACCAGCTGCAGTGCGTTGGCACGTGCCTGCTGCGGCGAGATTTCGCAGGGAATGCCCTGCTCCGGCACATACTCCGCACCTACGCCCATGGTCAGACGCTTGCTGAAGGTACCGGGCTTGAGCAGGTCGGCAATGCCGATCTTGTTGCCGCAGGACGGGCACTCAAACACGCGCTGCGTTGACTCGCCCTCAAAGGATGCTCCGCAGAAGGGGCAAGGAATGCTCACATGCGTGACCTCTTGGAACTCTTGCGCCGTGCCGCGATCCTCCCACAGCAGATGTTCCAGGACCGACTGATTGCGCCAGTGCGCGTTGAAGAAATACCAGTCCGGGTCCTCCGGGCGCTCGAGTTGCGACACATGCGTGAGTTTGAGCAGTCCATCCACCACCGTCAACGGCGTATGGCGAATACCCAAAGCGCTCTTGGGCTCTCCGGCGTCCGCCTGCCACGGAACGACCGTGCCGCAATAGGCGCACTCAAAGCTGCGCTTAGCTTGGTGCGAGTACATAGGGCCGCCGCAGTTTTGACATTTAATGGCAAACATCTCGTCCATGGAAACGTCCTCCTTTGCACAGGGGCTGTCGACATTAAGTATGTCGAGCAAACAGGCACATGCCCATACCCATGTGGCCCAAAATGGACCACCCAGGCAGACGAGAAGGCTCGCTCGTTAGCACCGGCAGACTATTGCTGCATTTTCTGAGCATCGGTGAACGGCGCCCCCGCACGAGCTACACTATCCCCTTAAACATGATTGTGAGGACGACCGCTATGCTATTTGTAAATCGGCTGGTACATACGCTTGTTCCCGGCAGCGAGGGCGAGCCGGTCGATGCATCTTGCCGCACCAACGCGGGCTTTGCCGCAAGCCTCATCTGCATTGGCCTCAACATCACCCTGTGCCTGGCCAAGGGCATCGCGGGCCTGCTCGCCGGCTCCGTCTCCCTCATCGCCGACGCTTTCAACAACCTCTCCGATGCCTCGAGCAACATCGTGAGCCTGCTCGGGTTCCGCCTTGCCAGCCGCCCGGCAGACGAAGGCCACCCC
>CALHJX010000305.1:0-2637 GCA_938033385.1 uncultured Collinsella sp.
GGGGTCGGGAGGGGGTGTAGGCGTAGGCGTAGGCGTGCCGCCATCGCCGCCGGTCGAACCACCAGTGGAGCCGCCCGTCGAGCCACCGGTCGTACCGGTGCCGCCGGTGGAGTCGCCGCCCGTGGTCTCGGTGGTCGTGGTCGTCGTGGTAGTCGTTGTGGTGGTTTCCTCTTCGTCCTCGTTCTCGTCCTTGTCGTCGTTCTCCGTCTTCTTGGAGTTGTTGGTGCCGTAGAACTTCCAGGCGCTGTTGTTCTTGTAGGTGGGCGCCGTTCCGGTCGCAAACTCCTCGCGCTCGGTACCGGTCAGAACGGTGTTCATAAACCGCTTAAAGACAGGCAGGTTGGTGCTGTCGCCCAGCAGGTCCGTGCCGTATTTTTGGATGGGGATCTCGCCCGCGGAATAGCCGGTCCACAGGGCGCACGCCAGCTGCGGGGTATAGCCGCAGAACCACAGGTTGGTGGTGTTGTCGGTGGTGCCCGTTTTGCCGGCATAGGGCTGGTTGACGCTCAGGGCGCCAGCAGCACCCGTACCGCCGCCCTGCATGACGCCGGACAGAACATCGGTGACCGCGGCGGCCTCGCCCTCGGTGAGCACCTGTGAGGAATTGTCGGTGTGCTGGTACAGCACCGAACCGGTACGAGAGTCAATCTCGGTGATGGCGATCGGCTGGCGATAGTAGCCGCCGTTGGCAAACGTCGCGTAGGCGGCAGCCATCTCGAGCGGCGAGATCGAGCCGGTGCCGAGCGTCATGACGGGAACGTCCTCGATGTTGTCCTTGGCGGGATCGATGCCGAGCTTTTTGACGAGCGAGATGATCTTGCTGTTGCCGACGGCTTCCGCCACCTGGATGTAGCCGGTGTTGGAGGAGTATGCTGTCGCCTGCTTAAGCGTGATGTTGCCATAGCTATGGTTGGCGTAGTTTTGGACCTCGGTCGTGGTGCCCTTGGCCTTGAGCGGCGAGTTGCAGTTGAGGGTGACGTTGGGGTTCATGCCGTTTTGGATGGCAGTTGCCAGCGTAAAGGCCTTAAACGTGGAGCCAACGGGGCGCTTCGCCGTAGCGTGGTTCACATGGTTCTCGTCGGCGTTGTAGTCGTAGCCGCCCACCATGCACTTGATGTAGCCGGTCTTGGGGTCGACGACGACCATGCCCATGTCCAGGCCGTCGAGCGAGAGCGTGTCGAGCTGCTCGCGGACGGCATTCTCTGCTACCTGCTGCATCGTGGGGTCGATGGTGGTCTTGACGGTCAGGCCGCCCTTAAAGAGCACGTCGGTCGAGAACTCCTGCTCCAGCAGCTGCTTAACATAGGCGACAAAGTAGGGCTGCGAGTATACGTCGACGCCGCTGCCCGAGATTTCGGTCACGTTGAGGGTGATGGGCTCGGCCTGTGCGGCATCGTGCTCCTCCTGGGTGATGTGGCCCAGGCGCAGCATGTTGTCGAGGACCTTGTTGCGACGGGACAGCGCTAGGTCGGGGTTGACCGTGGGGTCGTACTGCGAGGGCGAGTTGGGAAGGCCGATGAGCAGCGCCGCCTCGCTCAGGGTGAGGTCTGCGGCGCTCTTGGACAGGTAGGTCTCGGCGGCGGCCTCAATACCGTAGGCGCCGTGACCGTAATAGATGGTGTTGAGGTACATCATGAGGATCTCGTCTTTGGAGTACATATCCTCCATCTTGACGGCGATGTAGGCCTCGCGCACCTTACGCTCGATGGTCGAGTCGAACTGCTCCTCCTGCAGGATGGTGTTGCGCACCAGCTGCTGGGTGATAGTCGAGGCGCCTTCGTGTCCGCCGCCGAGGGTTGCCACCGCAGCACGCGCGATACCCCACAGGTCGATACCGCCGTGCTCGTAGAAGCGCTCGTCCTCGACGTCAACGGTGCCCTGCAGCACGTAGGGGGAGACCTCGTCCTTGGTGATGGACTTGCGGTTTTGCGTGTAGAAGCTCGCGATCTTGTTGCCGTTGCAGTCGACGATCTCGGTGGGCTCGCTCACCAGATACGCGTTGGCGTCGGTGTAGTCGGGCAGATCGGACAGCCAGCGGTTGACGTTGCCGACCATGCCGATGCCAAATGCCACGCCCGCAATCAGCAGAAAGCCCAAAAACGAGAGCAGGATTATGGGCAGGGCATGCGTCTTTGAACGGCTGCGTCCCTGTCGTTGGCGAGGACCCATATATTGACCTCCAGGTATGTCGTGCCGGACGGTGGATGTGCCGTCGGGGCAGGATGGACATAAGTTATTACACGATAAACCAAACGGGGCGCGCGAGGCCTCGTGTATGCTGGAAGACGGCATTTTTCAGAGTGAATGCATACCTTGGTAAGGAGTTTGTCGATGGCGATTCGGACGATGGGGCCGAGCGGACAATACGAGACTGGATTGGATGCTGCTGGTGCGGCGCTGCCCGAGTTGCTGGCGCCGGCGGGCGGGCTCGACCAGATGCTTGCGGCCATCGCCGCGGGTGCCGATGCCATCTATGCGGGGTTGGGCGGCTTTAACGCCCGTGTGAGCGCCCATGGCTTTACGGATAACGAGTTTGCGCGCGGCTGCGCCGTGGCGCATGCCCATGGCGTGCGTGTGTACGTAACGCTCAACGTGTTCGTGTTTGACGATGAGTTGTCGGACGCGGTGGTGTTGGGA
>CALHJX010000306.1:0-5821 GCA_938033385.1 uncultured Collinsella sp.
ATTGTCGCAGCCCCGACCCGCGGTCACGAGCGGGGGCTCCTGTCGTTTCCGTGCCCTCGGATTGGGTCATAGTGTCTGTCCGTCCTCTACCTGCGGCGTTGTCTTGCTCCGGATGGGTAGTCATTGGGGACGTTCTTAAATGACTAGTCGTTGGGGACGTTCTTGTTTGACTAGTCGTTTAAGAACGTCCCCAGTGACTACTCACCAACGACTACTTGCTCTCGTTAGATAAGCGTCCGAGAACTACGCTCGTCGCTACTTAAGCCCCGGGAGGCGGGTGTAGGGGAATGAGCGCTCTAGGAATTCGGAGCAGCGGGCGTAATCTTTGGCGAAGTAGCTGCTGTAGAGCGAATCGAGTACGTATTGCACGGCGATGTGGCTGGCGAACTGCGTGATGCGATGCGTCATGCTCTCGTGGTCACTCACCGTAAGGTAGGCGGCAAAGCCAGGGTGAATGCGCGCGCAATAAGGCGTGCCGATGACGATGACCGGGACATGCCGGCTGCTGAGGATCGGCAAGATGTCCTTGAGGTTGGGGGCAAGGCCGCTGTAGGAGATGACGATTGCCGCATGGTCGGGACCCGAGGCGAGGGCCGTTCGCACCTGGGCCTCGACACCGTTGTGGCACGTTGCGCTTTTACCGGCGGAGAGCAGACGATCGCGGAACATTCCCGCTGGATAGAGGTTATGCGAGCCCGTGTAGATGTCGACCTGCCGGACGTTCGCGATGAGCTTGGCGGCGTGGTCAAGCTGCGTGGGGTCGAGCAGCTCCTGCGTTTCGGCCAGCGTGGTCTGGTAGAGCCCCTCCATGCGCTCCATAACCTGCGCAGGGGTGGACGTGGCGTCGAAGGGAAAGTTGATGTCCACGTCGCGCCGATTACCCGATTCGGTTGCCAGGCGGATGAGCTCGACTTTGAGATCCTTAAAGCCCTCGAGGCCGAGCTTTTTGCAAAAACGGTGGACGCTCGCAACAGAAACATTGGTGCGCGCGGCAAATTCCTTGATGGAGAGCCCGCGGACGTCTTCGCCCATGGCAAGGGCCGAGATGCCGAGCTGTTGCTCGGTAGGGGTAAGGCCCTGTGCCTCGGAAATCTTGCGTTTGATATCCATACGAACTCCCACACTCAACAAACCTGCCAAAAAAGACAGGTTTATTTTGGCACGTTTCGGTCGGTATCAGGAAGTATCAGGGACGGGGCGGCGGCGGTCCGTGGGCGCGAAAAGAAGTGTCGGGTTTGGCGCGCCCGCTTCCGCCCGTCCCGTGCGCAGGCGATACTCAGCTTATCGACCCGCGATACAAAGGAGATGCTCATGGCAAACATCAAGTTCCCCGAGGGCTTCTATTGGGGTGGCGCCACCGCCGCCAACCAGTTTGAGGGCGCTTGGAACGTGGACGGCCGCGGTCCTTCCGTCGACGACCACTTCCTGGGCGGCAGCTACAAGGAGCCGCGCCAGATCACGATCGACATCGACCCCGATCGTTTCTACCCCAACCATGACGGCATCGATTTCTACCATCACTACGAGGAGGACATCGCGCTGTTCGCCGAGATGGGTTTCAACATGTTCCGCATGTCCATCTCTTGGAGCCGCATCTTCCCCAACGGCGACGATGCTGAGCCCAACGAGGCCGGCCTCGCCTTCTACGATCGCGTCTTCGAGTGCCTGCGCGCTCACAATGTCGAGCCGCTCGTGACCCTCTCGCACTACGAGATGCCCTATCACCTGGTCGAGAAGTACAACGGCTGGGCGAGCCGCGAGCTCATCGGCTTCTTTGAGAAGTATTGCCAGACCGTCTTCGACCGTTACCAGGACAAGGTCAAGTTCTGGCTCACCTTCAACGAGATCAACTGCGGTACCCAGGACATGGGCAACCTCTTTGAGACCAGCATGATCCAGGGCTTTGAGGGCCCGGCTTCGGCGGTTCACACCACGCCGCAGGCCCGCATGCAGGCGCTGCATCACCAGTTTGTCGCCAGCGGCCGCGTCGTGCGCTATGCCCACGAGCATTACCCGCAGTTCAAGATGGGCAACATGGATTGCTTCATCCTCTCCTATGCCGCCACGTGCGATCCGGCCGACGTGTTTGCTACGCAGCAGGAGATGAACGCCATGAACTGGTACTGCTCCGACGTGCAGGTGCGCGGAAAGTACCCGTTCTATGCCAAGCGCTTCTGGGCCGAGAACGATGTTGAGCTTGTGATGGAGGACGGCGACCTGCAGGATATCGCCGACGGCAAGGTCGACTTCTACTCCTTTAGCTACTACATGTCCGGCACCGTGGGCACCCACAAGGATCACGAGATGACCGAGGGCAACATGACCTTTGGCGGCAAGAATCCCTATCTGGAGTCCACCGACTGGGGCTGGCAGATCGATCCGCTGGGCCTGCGCATTGCCCTCAACGAGATCTATGCTCGCTACGAGATTCCGCTGATGGTGGTCGAGAACGGCATGGGCGCTTACGACGAGGTCGAGGAGGACGGCTCCATCCACGACCCGTATCGCATCGCCTACTTGCGCAGCCACATCAAGGCCATGGGCGAGGCCATTGCCGACGGCGTTGACCTGATCGCCTACACCTGGTGGGGTCCCATCGACCTGGTTTCCGCTGGCACCGGCGAGATGCGCAAGCGCTACGGCTTTATCCATGTCGATAAGTACGACGACGGCACCGGTACCTACGAGCGCCGCCGCAAGGACAGCTTCTTCGCGTACCAGAAGATCATCAAGTCCAACGGCACCGAGGGCTTGGAGTAATTGAGTTCCGGCGATTGAGTTTCGGCGTTCTGCCGAATGTCGGACCGGCAGCCGATTGCGTGACCACCGACGTCAACGACGACGGCATCTGGAACGCTTTTGCTCACCTGGGGCTTATCGAGGATTAATCGACAATATGAGTGCCACTGGGGAAATGGTTTTGGGAAGGGCTTGGAAGGGCTTGCGATTCGAGTCCCCACCTTAGTATTTGAACCATTTGGCACTATAATCACCATAGGCATGCGCATAACGTTGCGCTTAATCAAGAGGAGAAAACGTATGGGTCTGTTTGACATGTTTAAGAAGAAGGCTGAGCCTGCCGCTGCTGCAGCTCCCGCTTCCATCTCTGCTTCTGCCGGCGCCGACGTGCTGTGCTCGCCCGTCAAGGGCAAGGTCATCAAGATGGCCGACGTGCCCGATCCCGTCTTTGGCGGTGAGGTTCTGGGCAAGGGCTGCGCCGTGTGGCCTGAGGACGACCTGGTCTATGCTCCCTGCGACGGCAAGGTGACCGTCACCATGGGTCACGCTGTGGGCCTGCAGTCCGATAGCGGCATCGAAGTCCTGGTGCACGTTGGTGTCGATACCGTCAACATGAACGGCGACGGCTTCGAGGGCTTCGTCAAGGCTGACGACGTCGTGAAGGCCGGCCAGCCCTTGCTCAAGATCGACCGCGCCAAGATCGCTGCTGCCGGCTACAAGGACTGCGTCGTCGTGGCTGTGTCCAACACCGCCGAGTTCGCCGACGTCGAGCTTACCGTCGAGGCCGAGTCTGCCGTCGCTGCTGGTGACGCCATCGTTAAGGTCGTCCGCAAGTAGTCTGCGGCAACATAAGGGTGTTTTGGGGTGGTCGGGTTATCCGGCCGCCCTTTTTTATTACAATGCGGCGGAACGTTTTATTGCGCGTTGGGCGGACCGGTAAACCGTTCGGACGTTAAATCGAGCCGACTGCGCCTTTGCTTTGCCGGGGGTGTTCGTTAGCGGCTAGTATGGCCTTATTGTTACGACGTGCACCGCGTCGGGAAGCGCGGTGCCGCTTGTTGGGAGGAATGTCATGAAGAAGAAGCTGCTGCTTGCGCCCCTGATGGCTGTTCTGGTCGCGTGCGTGGTTGTGCTTTCCGGCTGCGGAGGTCCTTCGGTTGAGGAGCTCATCACCGAGGATCTTACGACGCAGTTTGACGAGGTCAAGAACGGTGGCGACGACTTCCTCGCCGGTCTGGAAGAGGCCTCGGGCGACGAGTTCGAGCAGCTGGGCATCGATCCCAAGGAGTACGCCAAGAGCTACCTCGAGGGCTTTGACTACAAGATCGGCGACGTGACGGTCGACGAGGACAAGGGCACCGCAACTGCCGAGGTCACCATTACCTGCAAGTCCATGAACCAGATCGTTGAGGATTTTGCCACTCAGTACCAGGAGAAGGTCGCCGCGCTCGATTCGATGCCTTCCGATGACGAGCTGTACAAGATGGCCGGTCAGGTTATGGTCGATGTGACCAAGGCTGCTAAGACCAAGGACACCAAGGTCACCTTCAAGTACTCCTGCAATGACGACGGCGAGTGGTCTGCCGACGATTCCGCAACCAACGAGATGATGAATGCCATGATGAGCTAGGGAGTTGCGGCGTTTTACCAAACGCCGCAACTGCTCGACGCTGCGCGCCGCCCAGGACGACAATTTGTCATTCAAAAGGCGAGACATGACCAGAAGGTCTATGCCTCGCCTTTTTCATGCCAACTTGTTCGTCCTGGACGTCGCTCGCTGTCCGTCCTCTACCTGCGGCGTTGCCATGGTAGTCATTGGGGACGTTCTTAAATTACTAGTCAAAAGGGACACTCTTGCGGCACTTGGGGACGTTCCTTTTCTGCCGACAGTTGGGGGCACTCCTTGCACCAGCGCTGCATCGAATGCTCGGGAAAATGCGAGCCGGTTTTTGGCTGAATAGTGGGTCGTGGTTTCCGGATGGGGTGGGTTGCGGAAAGTGCGACCCGGAATATTGCTCCGAAACGGGATGCCGTTTCCCTGACGCGCCTCAAACGGAAAGCGCATCCCATTCCGGAGCTCCAAAACGGGATGCGCTTTCCGCGTGGAAGAATTGTCGCAGCTACGTTAAGCGGCGGCTCCGCTATTCGCCCAGCACCAGTGCTACGAGCTCTGCCTGGGTGTCCACCACGTAGTCGGCGCCGGCGGCTTCCAGCTCTGCGCGGCCGCGGAAGCCCCAGCTGACGCCCGCGCTCTTAAGGCCGGCGTTGTGGCCGGTCAGGATATCGACATTAGAATCGCCCACATAGAGCGTGGTTGCCGGATTGGCGCCCAGCTCCTTCATCACGTGCAGCGTGACGGGTGCCTCGGGTTTGGGCGGAAATGCGTCCAAACGGCCCTGCACCAGCGCAAAGCGCTCGGGGCCAAAGTATTTCTCGATAAGCGGGGCTGCCGAAATATGATCCTTGTTGGTGAGCACGGCAAGCTGAACGCCCGCAGCGCGCAGACGGTCGAGCATCTCAATCGTGCCGGCGTAGGGAGCGGTGTGGTCCTCCTTGTGCTTGCCGTAATAAGCTCTAAACTCGGCAAGTGTCTGCTCAAACATACGGCCGTCGCCCGCGTATTCGGCGGGCATAAAGCGCTCGACCAGCTTAAGCATGCCGTTTCCCACTTTGTAGCGGTACTCGTCCACGGCAAACGTGGGCCAGCCGTGCATCTCGCAGGTATGGTTACCGGCTGCCGCCAGGTCCTCGAGCGTGTTGAGGAGGGTGCCGTCTAAATCAAAAATCACATGGGAAAAAGCTGCTGCCATGGGTGCTCCTGCCGTTTGGGTTATAGGACGCACCCATGATACCGGGCTGGCATGTCGGGCATGTTTGAAATCTGAACAACTTTGAATACCGTGTATCGGGCCGCGCTGCCCGACCATCTCTGTCGTTAGCAAATCCTGGGCAGCTGTTCTCCCACGAGCATGTCGAGGATGCGGGTTGATCCCCAGCCGGTGCGTACGCGCACGGCGGGTCGAGCGCCCTCGGCAAGCGGCAGCACGCGACCGATGATGGCGGCGTTCTCGCCGTAGCGGGC
>CALHJX010000307.1:0-1848 GCA_938033385.1 uncultured Collinsella sp.
CACGGCGGGCAGCAGAACCTCGTCCTCGCCACGCGACTTGGCAAACCCCACGGCATGCTCGGCACGAAAGGTGTCATCGGCAGTCGCCACCAGCGGAAACCCACGATCCAGGCGCACCACGGCACCAAGCTGCATCTGCTCGGGCTCCTCGGCCCGAGCACAAAAATCATCGAAGGCAGCCCGCTGAGCATCATCGACCGGCAGATCGTCGAACGCCGGAACATCCTGCAGCGCATCGAGTCCCGGCACGCTTGCCAGCAGCTCCTCGGCAGACGCGGGAGCTTCGGTCGCAAGCTTCCGACGACGATCGCGCTTAGCCCGCGCCCCCGTCGTCTTTTTCTTCGCCTTCGCCTTAGCCTTAGCCACAAACGCCTCCCAGCACCAAAAATCACAACTGAGCAGGTATTTTAAATCAAAAAGAGCTGGCCGGGCAAAGCCCGACCAGCTCACAAACTTTCCCTCAGCCCTTTATCATCCGCGCGGGAGAAAAGCCAGCAAGGATACCGCAGGGCCCGCCCGCCGGGAGGGGTTTCCTAAGGGCACATCCCGCAGCCGCAAAGCGGCGAGGACGTGCCCGTGGAAACCCCGCAGGCGGTCGGGCCCGGACAGGAACGTTACTCTTTTTCGACCGCGCGCATGATCGCCTTGTAGATCTCCATCAACGGAATGATCAGGAAGGCAAGGCCCAGGGCGGCGATAACGCCCTTGAGCTCAAGCGTCACGGGGCCAAAGAACATCTCGGCAAGCGTCGGCTGAACGGTCACGATAACCGTCAGTACCAGCGCCAGCGCGGCAGATGCCCACAGCCACTTGTTCTGCTTCTTCATGCTAAACAGCGACGCACGACGGCTGCGCATATTGAAGCAGTGGAAGATCTCGACCATGTTGAGCGTGATGAAGGCCATCATCACGCCTTCCTCGTCGGCATTGCCGGCGATCATATCGGCGATGTGGATGTAGCCCATGTCAAAGTACACGCCCACAAAGAAGCTCGCCAGCACCAGCGCGGTGATGATCAGGCCCTGAACCACACAGTCCAGGCCCATATTGCCGGCAAAGACGCCGTCCTTGGCGTTGCGCGGCTTGCGCTTCATGATGTCACCCTCGGCATCCTCCATGCCCAGCGCGAGCGCGGGGAAGCAGTCGGTGACCAGGTTCACCCACAGCAGCTGCACCGGCTGGAAGATGGTAAAGCCGATGAGCGTGGCGATAAACACCGAGAACACCTCGGCAAGGTTAGCCGAAAGCAGGAACTGGATGACCTTGCGGATGTTGTCGTAGATGCGACGGCCCTCTTCGCAAGCACCGATGATGGTGGCGAAGTTGTCGTCGGCAAGCACCATGTCGGCAACGTTCTTGGTGACGTCGGTACCGGTGATGCCCATGCCCACGCCGATGTCGGCGCGCTTGATGGACGGGGCGTCGTTGACGCCGTCGCCCGTCATGGCCACGATCTGGTCGCGCGACTTCCAGGCCTCGACGATGCGGGTCTTGTGCTCGGGCTGGACGCGAGCGTACACGCCGTAGTCCTCGATGTGCGCGTCGAGCTCCTCGTCGCTCATGCGATCGAGGTCGGCACCGGTGATGGCATGGCTGCGATCGGTGACGATTCCCAGTTGCTTGGCGATGGCCACGGCGGTGTCGATGTGGTCGCCCGTGATCATGACGGTGCGGATACCGGCGTCATGGGCCTCGCGGATGGCGTCGGCGACCTCGGGGCGGACAGGGTCAATCATGCCGGACAGGCCGCAGAAGACCAGGTCGTGCTCGAGCGCAGCGGGGCTGCAGTCGCTCGGGACCTCGGTGTAAGTGCGGCTTGCCAGCGCCAGCACGCGCAGGGCCTCGTCG
>CALHJX010000308.1:0-4546 GCA_938033385.1 uncultured Collinsella sp.
CGGGGGCGTCGGGCGCGGCGAACGCAAAGACGCGCGGGGCGATGCGGTCGCGTGCGATGCTGGCCCAAGCGCAGCCGGTGAGGATGGCGTTGGTCAGGATGAGCATCACAAAGGCGAGCGGCTCGTTTTGAGCGACGAGGCCCACGGCGCCCCAAATAGTCAAAAAGACCTGGAACAGGCCGAAGGCGACGCTCCACCCAAGAGCGCTTTTGGCAACGGTGCCCGACTGAGCGCGAATGGCCTTGGCCTCGCGCAAGACAAGGTAGACGGTCGCCGCAAGACCGACGAGCGAGATGGCGGCAGCGAACATGCTGAGACTCCTCACAAACTAAAACGTACGAAAGCGGGGGTTTACCCGATTGTTACCAAGATATGCGCTGCAATTGGTGTCTGCGCACAACAACCAGCCATATTAACGCGCACGTGTGGCGGTGTGGCGCAATGTAGTGGCGACCTGCGCGATAATGGACGGGAATTACACGGAAACGTAAAGGCTTCTTAAAGAATTAGCGAGGATGAGGCGATGAACGAGCAGGTTTGCACCAAGGCTGTGGATACGTGTGGCTATCCGGTCGAGACCACGGGCAATGCGGTGCTGGACACGTTGGAGCACCGTTCCTCCACGCGTGCCTTCGCGCGTGATGACGACGATCGTCCCGTGGCGGTGACCGACGAGCGGCGGGCGGCGATTCTGCATGCGGCGAGCCGTGCGCCGTCGGCAGGCGCCATGATGATGTATTCCATCGTGAGCATTCGCGAGCAGGCTACGCTGGATCGTCTGGCCGACCTGTGCGACCACCAGCCCATGATCGCCAAGGCGCCCTGGGCACTTATATTTGTGGTCGACTATGCCAAGTGGATCGATCTGTTTGAGCACGTGGGCTGCTTTGAGCCCGAGTTTGTCGAGCGCACGGGCAAGGCGCCCCGCCGCGCGCCGGGTTTGGGCGACTTTGCCATCGCGGCCCAGGACGCCGTGATCGCCGCGCAAAACGCCGTGGTTGCCGCCGAGGCTCTGGGCCTGGGGAGCTGCTATATCGGTGATATCGTCGAGAATGCCGAGGAAGTTGCCGAGCTGCTCGATCTGCCGCCCTATACCATGCCGCTGTCGATGCTCATCATCGGCACGCCCCGTAAGGAGCGTCCGGCCATTGCGCATCCCGTGGTGAACCTGGTGCACGAGGAGCGCTACTGCCGCGCCGATGCTGCGACCATGGACGCGCAGGTGGCCGAGATGGACGCGATGTTTCGCCCGCATGCCCGCGAGGTGGGGGAGCGCGTCGTGGACATCTATGCCCGTAAGCACACGAGTCCCTTTATGGCCGAGATGAGCCGCTCCATGGAGTGGTGGTTCAAAAACTGGCTCGGAAAATGACGAATGTGACAAGGGGACAGTCCCTTTGTCGCATTCCATATCGCCGTAGTGGCCTAAAGGCCGTATAAATGTTTATCTAGCCGGGAAAACGGTGCCGTGCAAGCGCAGGTCGATTACCTATAATCCCTTCGAACATTAAAGTTGGGAGGAAACCGGCTTATGGAACAAAAGGCCAAGGAGGCAGCCTCGCACGCTGCGATTCCTGTGAGCATCTCGGCGATGCTCGTCACGCTGGGCGTGGTGTACGGCGATATCGGCACCAGCCCTATGTATGTAACCAAGGCGCTCGTTGCCGGCAACGGCGGCATCGGAAGTGTGACGGAGGAGTTCGTGCTTGGCGCGCTCTCCCTTGTCGTGTGGACGGTCACGCTGCTGACCACCATCAAGTATGTGCTCATCTCGCTGCGCGCCGATAACCATGGTGAGGGCGGCATCTTTGCCCTGTACAGTCTGGTCAAGCGCTGCGGCAAGTGGCTTATCATCCCCGCCATGCTGGGTGGCGCCGCGCTGCTCGCCGACGGCATCCTCACGCCGGCCGTTACCGTTACCACGGCCATCGAGGGCCTGCGCACCATCCCGGCGGTCCATGCCGTGCTGGGCGATGACCAGGGTCGCGTCGTCGCCATTACGCTCGCCATCATCATCGTGCTCTTCTTGGTACAGCGCATCGGTACGGCCAAGATCGGTCACGCCTTTGGCCCTATCATGACGCTGTGGTTCCTGTTCCTGGGCGGCACGGGTCTATTCTTTGTCTTCCAGCACCCCGCCGTGCTGCTGTGCCTCAACCCGGTGCGTGGCATCGCCTTTTTGCTGAGCCCCAACAACCACGCGGGCATCATGATTCTGGGCAGCTGCTTCCTTGCCACCACCGGTGCCGAGGCGCTCTACTCCGACATGGGCCACGTCGGCCGCGGCAACATCTACGCTACCTGGCCGTTCGTTAAGTGCTGCCTGCTGCTTTCCTATATGGGCCAGGGCGCTTGGCTTATGAACAACGCTGCCAACCCCGAGCTCATGGGCATTGCCGACCTCAACCCGTTCTACCAGATGCTCACTCCGGGCCTGCGCCCCTTTGCCGTCGGCCTTTCCACCGTCGCGGCCATCATCGCCTCGCAGGCGCTCATCACCGGCGCATTCTCGCTGGTGTCCGAGGCCAGCCGTCTGGACCTCATGCCGCACATGCAGGTCTTCTATCCTGCCGAGACCAAAGGCCAGCTCTACATCCCCATGGTCAACAACGTCATGCTTGTGGGCTGCGTCATCGTGGTGCTGCTGTTCCAGAACTCGGCGCATATGGAAGCCGCCTACGGCCTGGCCATTACGCTGACTATGATGTGCACCACGCTGCTGCTCTTCTTCTACCTGCACGAGGAGCGCAAGCTCAAGGTTGCTCCGTGGATCTTCGCGGCCTTCTTCCTTTTGCTCGAAGGCTTCTTCTTCGTGAGCTCGCTCACCAAGTTCTTCCACGGCGGCTACTTCACCATCCTCATGGCCGCGCTCATCATGGGCATTATGGTGTGCTGGTACAACGGCACGGCGGTCGAGCAGCGCCAGTTTACGCTGCTGCCGCTGCGCAGCTACCTGCCGCAGCTCAAGCGCCTGCGCGACGACGACCGTTACGAGCGCATGAGCGACAACGTCGTGTACCTGACCAAGGACACCCATACCGACTACATCGACCGCGATATCGTCTATTCGATCTTGGACAAGCATCCCAAGCGCGCCCGCGCCTGGTGGTTTGTGAATGTCGAGACCATGGACGAACCGCACACCTTTGCCTATTCGGTCGAGACGTTCGGCACCGACTACGTGTTCCGCGTGCATCTGTACCTGGGCTACAAGATCAACCAGCGCGTCAATGCCTACCTGCGTCAGGTTGTTCAGGACCTGGCTGCCACCGGCGAGCTGCCGCCGCAGACGCATGACTACTCGGTCTACAAGGATCCGGGTAACATCGGCACGTTCAAGTTCGTCCTGATCCGTAAGCTTCTGGCGCCCGAAAGCGATGTGGAGCCCAGCGAGCGTACGGCCATCACGCTCAAGTACATCATCCGTCGCGCCGCCGGCACGCCTGCGCGTTGGTACGGCCTGGAGAACTCCAACGTGAGCTTTGAGTACGTGCCGCTGTTCACCAAGTTCAAGGCCGTGAACAAGATGCAGCGCCTGGCCCCCAATGAGCGGCCGTAGTCGACGCTCGAGGTTTGTCTGCGAACGGGCGGGTTTGTATTGACGGGGATTGAGTCCTGGGAGGAAACCATGGATGCAAAGGTGCTTGACGGTTGCGATCTTGCGACCGAGCTGGTACGTGAGGCACGCGCCGACGCCGCCGAAGATCGGTTTTTGACGAACCGTGCCAACATGGATATGGCCGATCGCGTAATTTCGATCGTGGCACTGGTATTTGGAGCGGTGTGCGTTTGCGCACTGCTCGCGCACGTGCTGTTTGTCTAGCGACCGCAGGCTGTAAAGGCTATACACTTGGAACCACCACGAGGGAAAACCACCACAAAGGTGCCTGTCCCCTTTGTGGTGGTTTTTGTTTTTGAGAGAGGGGCGGGGCGCTGATGGACGTCCGTACGGACGGCGATATTGCCGATAGCTTTTGGTGGCGGCGCACAACGCTGACGCGCCGCACTCCTCTGTATGACGCCTGCGTATCGGCGGGGCTGCTGGTCGCGGCGACGATTGTGGGCGCGCTGCTCGACCATCCGGGTCTCGCGCCGAGCATCATGATCGTCTATGTGTTCGCCGTTCAGCTGTGCGCATTCTTTACCTGGAGTCGCCTGTATTGCTTGCTGAGCTCGGCTGCCGCCGTGGCGCTCTACAACCTCTTGTTTGTCGATCCGCGCTACTCGCTGTCGCTTATCGACCGCGGCTATCCCGGCATGTTCTTCATCATGTTCGTGGTCTCGCTTGTGTCGAGCTCGATTGCGTTGGGCCTGCGCCGCGCCTTGGCACAGGCTGCCGCCAGCGACCGCCGCACGCATATGGTGCTCGAGACCAATCGCATGCTGCAGCGGTGCGCCGATCAGCATCAGATCGTTCACGCCATGGCCACGCAGCTGGCGCGTCTTTCGGGCTGTCCGGTCGTGTGGTACAGCGCCGACGACGAGGGTGATGACCTGCTGCCGCGTGCGACGTACACAGCCGTGGGCGATGCCGCGCCGGTGCACG
>CALHJX010000309.1:0-10936 GCA_938033385.1 uncultured Collinsella sp.
CCTACCTGCTCTTCGCCCTCAACAGCAAGGATCAGGCCGAGGCCTACCTGGAGCTCTACTGCGACCGCGCCGACATGCCCATGCAGGTCGTGCGTCAGTGGACGAGCATCGTCGCCGCTTCCGAGCTCGCTCGTAAGCGCAACGTGAACGATGAGTTCCTTAAGAACTGGATCGACGTCGTCGATTATCAGTAATATCTGAGCGATTTATTTCGCATCGGAGGCACAAGGAAAACCCCGCAGCTCATATGGGCTGTGGGGTTTTCTTTTAGATATCGAGGATGCTACAAGATAAAAGGACGGCCCCACATCTCCCCGATCTGGAGAAATGCGGGGCCGTCCCGTATATCGAACTACAAGCGAAATCGTCGATTAACGGCGGGCCGCCTTAACAAGCTCGGCAACCTTGGCGACGACCTCGTCGATCGCCACGTCCTCGCGCTCGCCCGTGGCACGGTCCTTGAGCTCGACGGTGCCGTTCTTAAGGCCACGCTTGCCGAGCACCACCTGATACGGGAAGCCCATAAGGTCGTTGTCGGCAAACTTAAAGCCGGGACGCTCGTCGCGGTCGTCGACGACGACCTCGATGCCCTCGGCACACAGGCCATCAACGATCTGCTCACAGACGGTAGCGCACTCCTCCTTCTTGGGATCGAGCGGAATCACCGCGACCTCGTACGGGGCAACGGAGACCGGCCAGACGATGCCGTGCTCGTCGTTGTGCTGCTCCACGACGGCAGCAAGCGAGCGGGACACGCCCACGCCGTAGCAACCCATGATGAGCGGCTTCTCCTTGCCGTCCTCGTCCATAAAGGTGGCACCCATGGCCTCGGAATACTTGGTGCCCAGCTGGAAGACCTGAGAGACCTCGATGCCGCGGGCAGCGGAGAGCGGCTTGCCGCAGTGCGGGCAGGGGTCGCCGGCAACGACGGTTACCAGGTCAGCCCACTCATCGACGGTAAAGTCGCGCTCGGGGCAGGCACCGGTAAAGTGATAATCGACCTCGTTGGCACCGCAGGCCCACTGCTTGGACTCGCGCAGGCTCTCGTCGCACACCAGACGAATGCCCTCGGGCAGGTTAACCGGTCCGATAAAGCCCTTGTGCAGACCGTTCGCCTGAAGCTCCTCGTCGGTCATCATGCGATAGCCCTTGCCAAAGACATGTTCGGCCTTGCAATCGTTGAGCTCGTGGTCGCCCGGGACAATGGCCACGACCGGCTTGCCCTCGGCGTCGATGAGCGCCAGCGACTTGCGCGTGCCGTTCTCGGGGAAACCGAAGAACTTTGCAACGGCCTCGATGGTGCCCATGCCCGGAGTCTCGACCTTGGTAAGCGTACCGTCGCCAGGACCCTCGGTCACGACGACCTTGGTGCTTGCCGCCTCGTCATCGGCAGCAAAGCCGCAATCGTCGCAATAGACCAGCGAAGCCTCGCCGGCGTCGGCCAAAGCCATGTACTCGACGGAGGTATCGCCACCGATCTCACCGGAGTCGGCAACAACGGGCAGGGCCTTGATGTAGCAGCGCTCGCAGATGTTAGCGTACGCCTGCTTCATCTTGTCGTACTCCTCCTGCAGGCTCTCCTGCGTGGCGGAGAAGCTGTAGGCGTCCTTCATGATGAACTCGCGGCCGCGCATCAGGCCAAAGCGGGGACGGAACTCGTCGCGGAACTTGTCCTGAATGTGGTACAGGTTGACGGGCAGCTGCTTATAGGAGCGCAGTTCGTTGCGCACCAGGGCCGTGACGGTCTCCTCGTGCGTAGGGCCCAGCACGAACTCGCGACCATGACGGTCGTCAAAGCGCACAAGCTCCTTGCCATAGGCGTCGATGCGGCCGGACTCGCGCCACAACTCGGCGTCGACCATGATAGGCATCATAAGCTCCTGGGCGCCGGCAGCGTCCATCTCGTCGCGCACGATGTTCTCGATCTTGCGGATCGAGCGCCAAGCAAGCGGCAGGTAGGAATACAGGCCGGCGGCCTCCTTGCGGATCATGCCGGCACGGAGCAGCAGGCGGTGACTGGCGAGCTCAGCGTCCGCCGGATCCTCTTTAAGCGTCGGCGCATAGAGCTTAGACATGTACATTGCTCGGGTCATTTATTTCTCCTCAATAAGTTTGTCGACCTCGGCCATCAGCGCGTCGACAATTTGGTCCTCAGCTACTTTACCAATGATCTGGCCATGCGAAAAGAGCAAGGCCTGACCACGTCCGCAAGCAACGCCCAGGTCGGCATCAGAAGCCTCGCCGGGGCCATTAACGGCACATCCCATGATGGCAATCGAAAGCGGCGCGGAGTAGTTCTTAAGCCGCTCGGTGACCTCCTCGGCGATGGGAATGAGGTTAACCTGGCAGCGGGCGCACGTGGGGCATGAGACAATCTCGGGGCCACGGCGACGCAGGCCCAGCGATTGGAGAATACCCCAAGCAACCGACGGCTCCTCAACCGGATCGGCCGTGAGCGACACACGCATGGTGTCGCCAATGCCTTCGGAAAGCAAGATACCCAAGCCTACAGAGCTCTTGATGGTGCCCTGGAGCTTGGTCCCCGCCTCCGTCACGCCCAGGTGAAGCGGAACGTGGGGAATCTCACGCGACAGGGCTCGATAGGTATCAAGCGTCGTTTGCACGCTATGGGCCTTGGCCGAAAGCACAATGTTCGTAAAGCCGCGGTCCTCAAAGTGCTTGACGAAGCGCTCGCTCGACATCACGAGCTTCTCGGGCTGCGTAAGCTCGTCGCGCTCAGCGATATCCTGCTCGAGTGAGCCGGCGTTGACACCGATGCGAATCGCACAGCCCGCAGCGCCGGCGGCGTCGATGACGGCATCGACCTTAGCCCAATCGCCGATATTGCCGGGATTGATGCGAAGCTTGGCGGCACCGGCCTCCACAGCGCCAATGGCCAGCTTGTGGTTAAAGTGGATATCGGCAACGATTGGCACCGGAGACTCGGCACAGATGGTGCGGAAACCCTCAAGCGCGGCCTCAGTGGGCACACTCACACGCACGATATCGCAGCCAGCTTGCGCCAACGCGCACACTTGCGCAAGCGTTGCCTGGGCATCAGCGGTATCGGTGCAGGTCATGGATTGGCCCACCACCGGCGCGCCGCCACCGATCTGCACACCGCCCACATGCACGGGGCGCGTCAACTCGCGAGGCAAAGGATGGGATAAAGACAATCCAAACACTCCCCTACAGAATAAATCGAAGGATGTCGGAACGAAGCATATAGACAAACAGCAGCGCAAAGAGCGCGATGCCCACATAGCTCACAATCGTCTGGACCTTGAGCGGAAGCTCGCGGCCAGCAATCTTTTGAATGATCTCGATGACCAGCTTGCCGCCATCGAGTGGTGGGATGGGCAGCAGGTTCATAAAGCCAAGCGAGAACGAAATGAGGGCGGCAAACGAAAGGAACGTGGCAGGGCCGGCAGCAGCAGCCTGTGAGGACATAACGCTAATGCCCACGATCGAAGAAGACTGATCGAGAATCTCCATCGTATGCTGCGGCTGGAGCAGGCGCATCACGCCCTCCGCTGTCTGCACGACATAGGAGAACGAAAGGCGAGCCGACGTGATGGGGTCTAAACGGACCACCTGCGTAGAGGCATACACACCTAGGCGCTCGTCCTCTTTGAGCGCAACCGCGGTCGAATGCTGCTTGCCGTCACGCTCGTACTCGATGGCGATATCGTCCTTTCCGGCAGCCTTGCCGATGGCATCGTAAACGTCCATCCAGGTAGAGCACGATACTCCGTCAACCGAAAGGATCGCGTCGCCGCCCTCGATACCCGCCTTGGCGGCAATAGACCCCTCGTCAACCTGACCGATCACGTTGGTATCCATCGGCACGGTGACACCCGCAATAGAGTAGATGCTCATAAGCAGCAAAAAGCCCGTCAGGATATTGACGAGAATGCCCGCGAGCAGCATAAAGGCGCGTTTGAGAAAACCCTGGCCCAGATAGGTATGCGAACGCTCTTGCGCAAGGAACTCGGCCTCGCCGCACGGCAGCTCCCACACATCGCCCTCGGCAGTTGAATGTTCGCGATCGAAACGGCGACCGTCAAAGGTGGTGTAGCCCGCCGCGTCTCGCGGCAGCGTCTGATACTTGGTGGGATAGTAGCTCGGCGAGGGCTTCTCCCCTTCCTCATACCAAGGCGCGATAGAGCCCCAACCCAAGAGCAAGGCGCATGCCTCGAGCACATCCTCCTCGGATAGCTCGAGCTCGGCGGCAAGGTCGGCCACGGTCACGCGACCATGACGATAGATAGCCGCGAGCACGCGATCGGCGCACGAGACGTCGGTCGGATCCATACCGCAGATGGCAGCGTAGCCACCCAGCAGCAGCGGGGTCACGCCAAACTTGGTTCCAATGCGACGCGACGTGTAATGGATGTCAAAGCGGCACGGCAGGCCCAAAAAGAACTCGGTCACACGGACGCCGCAGGCACGTGCCGCCAAAAAGTGGCCGCCCTCGTGCAAAAACACGAGGACGGAAAGCATCAACAAGCCCCAAAAGACCGATGAGAGAACGCTCAGAACAGTATCCATAAAACGAAAAAGCAATCCTTATGGGTTAGGAACGGGTTGCGGCGAGCACCTGCGCAGCCTTTTCACGCGCCCACGCATCGATGTCGCGAAGCTGCTCAAACGAATCGACCGCCTGCATATCGTGGGCATCCATGCAGGATTCCACAATGCGATCGATATCGGTAAAGCTGCAGCCATCGTGCAGGAAGGCATCGACGGCGACCTCGTTGGCGGCATTGAGCACGCACGGCATGGTGCCACCCGTCTTGCCGGCACGTTCGGCCAGTGCCAGACAGCGGAAGGTATCCATGTCGGCAGCATCAAACGTGAGCTGCCCCAGCTCGCGGAAATCGATACGAGGCGCCGGGGTATCCCAACGCTCGGGATACGAGAACGCGAACTGGATGGGAATACGCATGTCGGAAGCACCGAGATGCGCCATCACGGAACCGTCGGCAAACTCGACCATAGAGTGAATCTTGGACTGACGCTGCACGACCACGTTAATGAAATCGAGGTCGCAGTTAAACAGATGCATGGCCTCAATGCGCTCTAGGCCCTTGTTCATGAGGGTGGCGGAGTCGATGGTGATCTTGGCACCCATGGCCCACGTGGGATGTGCGAGGGCATCGGCACGCGTCACGCGATTGAGCTCGTCGCGCGTGCGGCCAAAGAACGGACCGCCCGAGCAGGTAAGCCAAATACAATGAGCCTCGCGCGGATCCTCCCCCAGATAGCACTGGTAGATGGCGGAGTGCTCAGAGTCGACTGGAATAAGCTGGCCCGGTTGTGCCAACGGCATAAGCAAGTCGCCACCGACGACGAGGGACTCCTTGTTGGCAAGGGCAAGGCGCTTATTAGAGGTCAAGGCCGCATGGCTCGCCTCGAGACCGGCGGCGCCCACAATAGCAACGAGCACGCAGTCGACATCGTCGCGACGCGCGAGCTCGCAAACCGCCTGCGCGCCAACGCCGAGCTTCGTTCCCTCGGGCAACTCCTGCAGCACGGCGTCGGCGCCATGGGAGGCGTCCGCCACGGCAACAGCCGGAACCGAGAACTCACGGGCAGCGGCAACGAGCTCGGGAGTGCTGGAGTTAACGGACAGCGCCGTCACCTGCAGGCGATCGGCATGCTGACGGCACACGTCGAGCGCCTGAGTGCCGATAGAACCCGTACAGCCCAGAATGGCAACACGAAGACGCCCGTCGGGACCGTAGGTGGTCTGAAAAGCCATTACAGCACGCCTCCGATCATCAGCAGCAGCTGTGCGGTAATGCAACCAAAGATAAGCGAATCACTGCGGTCGAGCATGCCGCCGTGGCCCGGGATGAGATTGCCGGAATCCTTAACGCCCACACCGCGCTTGATACGCGACTCGATGAGGTCGCCGATAACGCCCAGGATGGAAACGACCACGCCGCACAGAAGTGCATAGGGCAGGCTCAGCTTATAGAAGTGCGTTGCCCACAGGATGAGCCAGATCAAGACAGAGCCCAAAATGCCGCCGACAAAGCCCTCCCAGCTCTTTTTGGGAGAGATCTTGGGAACCATCTTATGCTTGCCGATGCGGCTACCCACGATGTAGGCAAACGAGTCGGAGACCCAAAGGGACGCGCAAACGCCCACCGAAAGCAGGGCGCCGGCAAAACCGGGCACGGCATCACGCAAAAGCACGATAGCCGACAGCATAAAGCCAGTGTAGATAGGGCCCATGAGCGTCACGGCAACGTCAGAGATGCGAGTGCGCGGAGACCAGACATACCAAATGCCCACAGCGAGCATCAGGGCAAAAAGCAGGGCATTCAGCAACATCGAATCGCCCAACGCCGACAGCGGAAAGAGTACGGCGGCAGCGATACCCATGCGCTCGTTAGCCATCTTGCCATCGAGCCTCGTCATACGGAAAAACTCATAACAGCACAGACCGCTCATGACGGAAACAAAGATGGCCGTGGGCACGATACCCAAAACCAGGCACAGGATAAAGACGACGGCATAGACGATACCGGCGGCGGCACGGGTAATAAAGCCCGACAGCCACGAACCGGTGCCACTCTTCGCTGCGGGCGCTCCCACAGTGGTAGCTTTGCGCGCAGGCGTCTTGGGAGCAGATGCCTTGGGACGATCGGACACGATTAAGCCTCCTCGGTCTTGCTCAGTCCACCAAACCTACGGTCACGGCCCTGATAGGCCAAAATGGCGTCGACAAGGCCCCAACGATCAAAGTCAGGCCAATAGGTATCGGTGACGTAGAACTCGGAATAAGCCACCTGCCACAGTAGATAGTTCGAAAGGCGCAGCTCACCAGAGGTGCGAATCACAAGCTCAGGATCGGGAAGACCGGCGGTATAGAGGTGGGAGGCCACCATGTCGTCATCAATTGCGCCAGGATCGATCTTACCGGCAGCAGCGTCGAGTGCGATCTGACGGACAGCGCGGGTAATCTCGGAACGCGCGCCGTAGTTGACAGCAAGCGCCAGCGTCATACCGGTGTGATCGGCACACTCGGCAAGACCGCGTTCAAAAACGTCGCGGGTCTTCTTGGGCAGCGCGGAAATGTCACCCAAAAAGACAACGCGCACGTTTTCGCGCTTCAGAAGAGGCAGCTCGTCGATAAACGTCTTGGCAAACAGGTGCATCAAGACGTTGACCTCGTGCTGCGGACGGTTCCAGTTTTCGGTAGAAAACGCATAGGCCGAAAGCACGTCGACGCCCAGACGCACGCAGGCGGTAATAATCTCGCGAAGGGAGACGATACCCGCCTTGTGACCCTCAGTGCGCGCAAGACCGCGCGACGTGGCCCAACGACCGTTGCCGTCCATGATGCACGAGATATGGTGCGGAATGTTATTGAGGTCAAGGTCGGAAAAACCGACGCCCGCAGGAGCGTCGGCAAAGTACTCGACCAGTTTATGCTCGTCGTATTGCACCTTAGATCTCCATGACCTCGGCTTCTTTTTCCTTCAGAAGCTCCTCGACCTTGGCGACATACTCATCGGTGTGCTTCTGGACCTTGGCCTGCTCGCGACGGACATCGTCCTCGGTGAGCTCCTCATCGCGCTCGAGCTTGTTGTTGAAGTCGCGACGGATGTTACGGATAGACACCTTGGCCTGCTCGGCGTACTCGCGGCACTCCTTGACGAGCTCGCGACGACGCTCCTCGGTGGGAGCCGGGAACGGAAGACGAACGACGGTGCCATCGGAGTTGGGGGTAATACCCAGATCGGAAGCGCCGATGGCCTTGACGATAGCGTTGATGAGTGCCTTGTCCCACGGCTCGATGAGCAACATGTGGGCCTCGGGGGTCTTGACGGCGGCAACCTGCGTGACCGGCGTGGGAACACCGTAATAATCGACGGTGATGTCGGACAGAATGTTGGCATTGGCGCGGCCGGTACGGACCTTGGAGAAGTTATGCTTGAGGGACTCGAGCGACTTGTCCATATGGGCGGTGATGTTCTCTGCCATGCTTAATCCTCCTGATAGACGAGCGTGCCGACGGGCTCACCCGCGAGCGCGCGCTTGACGGTGTCCTCGCCATCGATGTTGAGGACCAAAATAGGCATACGGTTATCTTGGCACAGTGCCGTAGCCGTGGAATCCATAACCTGCAGACCGCGGACGAGAACCTCGTGATAGGTAATCTTGTCAAAACGGACGGCATCGGCGCACTTGACGGGATCCTTGTCGTAGATGCCGTCAACCTTGGTGGCCTTAATCAGAATCTCGGCGCCGATCTCGCACGCACGAAGAGCCGCGGCAGTGTCGGTCGTAAAGTACGGATTGCCCGAACCGGCGGCAAAAATAACGACGTTGCCCTTGGAAAGGTGGTTGATGGCGCGACGGCGAATATAGGGCTCGCAGATCTCGTTCATCTGGATAGCGCTCATCACGCGGCAGGGAACATCGTTATGCTCGAAGGCATCCTGCAGGGCGAGCGCGTTCATAACGGTTGCCAGCATGCCCATGTAGTCGGCCTGAGCACGCTCCATGCCACCGGCAGCGCCGGCCATGCCGCGGAAAATATTGCCGCCGCCGACAACGACGCCGACCTCATGGCCAACGGCTAGCAGCTCCTTGACCTGCTTGGCAAGATGGTCGGTAACCTTGGGGTCGATGCCATATTGGCCGTCGCCCATCAGTGCTTCGCCGGAAAGCTTAAGAAGCACGCGTTTATATCGGATGTCGGACAAAGCGATCCTCCTTTAATTAGACTTTCAATATGATATCAAAGGCTCTGATAAGAGCCATGAAAAAGCAGGCTGTGAGTAAAACCCACAGCCTGCTCATTACCAGCTACAAAAGCTTATTTACTCGCCACGGACCAGACGGTCAAAGGCAACGACGGTAATGGTGTCGCCGAGCTCCTTGGAGACCTGCTCAGCGTACTTCTTGATGGTGAGGGAGCTGTCCTTGATGAACTCCTGCTCGGTGAGCACGGACTGCTTGTAGAACTTCTCCAGACGGCCAACAGCCATCTTCTCCTGGATAGCCTCGGGCTTGCCGGACTCGGCAGCCTGAGCCATGTAGATCTGCTTCTCGTGCTCGACGGTCTCGGCCGGAACCTGATCGCGGGTAGCGCAGATCGGGGCGACGGCGGCAACCTGAAGGGCAACGTCGTGAGCGAAGGTCTTGAAGGACTCAGCCTGAGCGGTCTCGGCCTTCTCGAAGGCGAACTCGACGAGGACGCCAATCTTACCACCCATGTGGATGTAAGAAGCGAGTGCGCCGTTCTCGGCCTTGCGGGCAGCGAAGCGGGAGATCTTCATGTTCTCGCCCATGATGTGAATCATCTCGGTGAGCTCGGAGGAAACGGTCTCCTCGCCCATCGGCTTCTCGAGCAGAGCGTCGACGTCAGCAGGCTCGGTGGTAGCGACAACCTCAGCGACCTTGGAAGCAAAGCCGGTGAACTTGGCGTTGGAGCCAACGAAGTCGGTCTCGCAGGAGAGCTCGAGCAGAGCGCCGGTCTTGCCATCCTCGGAGACGAACGCGGCGACAGCGCCCTCGTTGGTCTCACGGCCAGCCTTCTTGGCAGCCTTGGCGAGGCCGTTCTTACGCAGAACGTCGACAGCGGCGTCCATGTCGCCGTCAGCCTCGACGAGAGCCTTCTTGCACTCCATCATCGGGGAGTCGGTCATCTCGCGGAGCTGCTTGACCATAGCGGCGGTAATCTGGGCCATTGTGGTTCCTTTCAAAGAGATGAAAAAGAATTAACTAAGACTGATTTACTCGGCCTTGGGCTCAGCGGCCATCTCGGCCTCGGAGACCTGCTCCTTGCCGGAGCCAGCGAGGCAGGCGTCAGCCATGAGCTCGCACATAAGGGTGACAGCGGAGATAGCGTCATCGTTGCAGGGGATGCCGTACTCGACCTCGTCGGGATCGGAGTTGGTGTCGATCAGAGCGACGACGGGGATGTTCAGGCGCTGGGCCTCCTTGATGGCGTTCTCCTCGCGCTTGGTGTCGATGACGAAGAGAGCCTGGGGCAGACCCTTCATGTCGCGGGCGCCACCGAGGTTGGTCTGGAGCTTAGTGAGCTCCTTGCCGAGAACAGCCTGCTCCTTCTTGGGCAGAACAGCCATGCGGCCGTCCTCGACCATGGCCTCGAGCTCCTCCATGCGGTTGATGCGGGAGCGGATGGTGACGAAGTTGGTCAGCATACCGCCGAGCCAACGCTGGTTGATGTAAGGCATGTTGGCGCGCTCAGCAGCGTTCTTGACGGCCTCCTGAGCCTGCTTCTTGGTGCCGACGAACAGCACGTTGCCACCCTTGGCGACGTTCTTGACGAAGGTGTAGGCCTGGTCGGCGTCGAGGATGGTCTGCTTGAGGTCGAGGATGTAGATGCCGTTGCGCTCACCGAAGATGAACGGCTTCATCTTGGGGTTCCAGCGACGGGTCTGGTGACCGAAGTGGCAGCCGGCCTCGAGCAGGGTGCGGATATTAATCTTGGTAGCCATGTTAAACCTCCTGTGGTTTGCCTCCGCGCGGGGTCATCCTCCAAAACCAACCCGGACATGTGCTACCAAAGCCCGGGCACCACGGTATGAAGTAGCCGCGCGTGCGTGATAAAAACATGTTGCCGTGAAGCAACCCGATGAATGATAGCAGGAATGCCTCTTCCTGCCAACCCGCAATCAAAACCACACACCTGGATGTGCATCGACGTCCCCGGCCGCGAAAGGTTATTCGCCACGGGGATGAGCTTGAGCAACGGCGCGCTTAAGCCGGTCGGGCGTGAGATGCGTGTAGATCTGCGTCGTGGACAGACTCGCATGTCCCAGCAGCTCTTGAACCGAACGCAGGTCCGCGCCGCCCTCGAGCAGATCGGTCGCAAAGGTGTGGCGCATCGCATGCGGCGCGATGTCGGCCGGAATGCCGGCGCACGTCGCCAGCATATGGAACCGTCGCC
>CALHJX010000310.1:0-14924 GCA_938033385.1 uncultured Collinsella sp.
GGGCAATTCGATCTGCGGATTGTTTTCAGGGGAAGCCCCAAGGGGACCTGCGCAGCCTCGACAGGATAATCGCATTCGCTGATTTAATCTTGTGCTCCAACGGAGCCACAGACGAGAGGCCTTCGCGCTGCGGAATAATTTTGAGGGGAACACCCCGACCATCCCTGCGTTTACCTTGCTGAGGATGTCTACAGGGACCCACGCTTTGAAGGGGCGCCGGGCAGATAGGGGCTTTTTAGGTTACATAATAAACTGTTTATCTATGCTACTATTTAACTAGGCATCGCAGTATGGAGGTGGTCAAAGTGTTACGCACACTCAAAGCTTCGTTTTTCCTCTCGATACTTTTGATATTACCGATATGTTTCTCGTTTAGCCCTTCGACTGCTTATGCTGCAGAAAGCGATGCTGTCGCAATTTCTGGCGCAACCCAAGATTTTGATTTAACGAAAGGTCCCGAGCAGTCTCATCAAATCAAGCTTAAGGATGGGACCGTTGCAGTAATAGGAATTAAAAAAACCAATGAACCCAGCCTGATATGGGACAGTTACTACAACAACGCATCTGGAACTTGGACTATCTATTACAACAGTCCTTTTATTTATCGCGAATTCAAGATCAAGATAGCGAACTCGCTCATTACCAGCGCTTGGGGACAAAACTATACGACTATCGGCTGTACGGTAACTAACGAGTCCTTTATATGGAACTCGAAACAGGCGACATATCGACTCAACTATGAATCGATGGGGATGACGTCCGGTATCGCCGTGTTGCAAGCGACCATGGAAGGCAGCACGCTCCACACCTATGCAAACTAGACTCACATCAATTGAGGAAGTTCAATGATCCCAATTCCTGCACGCTCAGACATTATGATCGCTCTCGTTTGGATTCTCGTCGGAGTGCTTATTTGGCGTATCTGCAAATGGGTTAAAAACAAGAAATAGTTGATAAAACGTATATGCCATTTATGCGATGCTTGGGGCCGTTAAATCGGCCCCTATTTCTATAGCTTTTCAAGCAGCAGTCACCCATTTGGAAGTCGCAATGCCATTCATACGATTTCGGCCCTTTAAGCCGCTATCTATTGGTAGGGACTCTTGCTGGTAAGGAGCGCTTACTAGATACAAACCTTGGCAATATATTGGTTTAGGCGGCGCTTGTTTCTTTGTATTCGAAGACTGGTTCTAGGAGGTCTTCGATGTTGCAGTGGAGGGCTTTTGCTATAGCTCTTACGGTTGTTACCGAGGCCTCGTTGATGTTTCGTTGGCGCTGTTCGTACATTTGGATTGAGCGGAGTGATACGCCCGATTCGTATGCCAAGTCTTGTTGGGTTTTCTTAAGCCTCTTTCTTGCTAGTGCTAGCTTGGTTTGACGAGGTGTTTTCTTCGCCATATCGCAAACAAGACTCGCCACACGTTCCTCTGAGGCTTCATGCCAGGGGTAGTACAGGTTGCGCAGCGCGTCAAACGGAACGACATGCAGCAGATCTTCGAAAGACTCTCCTAGGCACCACTGCAGGTATGCCAGCATCCAGCCCGCCCAATATTCCGGCGTCTTCTCAAATCGATAGGTACAGTCCGGTATAGGCCCGTTTTGATAGCCCGACCTTTCGGCGATAAGCGCGAACAGCTCAACACCCGATTTTCCCGACACTACCCATGCATTGCCGCGCTCAAACTCTCGAGCAACCCCGCTCAGGCAAAAGAGTTCAGCAACTTCCGATCCTTCTGCTCCGTAATCGTTAACGGCATAGTCGAAGCAATCCCCGAGGTTGTTCATTGCGTCCTCAAGGTAATAGACGGGGTATGTCCTACTCGGCCCACAATCCGTTAACTCTTGGATCATTTAAATCAACCCTCCCTGCCATCAAATCCCTAATGTCGACACCATCAGAGTCAAATCCGTTTACCGTATCCAGGTACTTTCGTCGAGCGTTCTGTTCTCGCTCAAATCGTTTGGGATAAAACTCGGCTCCTGAGGCCTGCTTCCAATCGCGGAACCTGATCGCCGAGAACGCGCGCTCACTCATAAGCGCATATTGAATGCCCAAATCCCCCAAAAACATAATACGCTGCAGTTGCCTGAGCGAAATCATGCCGTTAACGAACTGTCTTGCAAACGAAAAGTAGGAATCGTCAGCGCGATAGCCTCGAATGACGTCATAAGGAGAAATATCAATCAGGCAGTTGTCCAGCAAATACCGAAGTCCTTCGCGTGCCAGCGGCGTCGAGACATTAAACTCCCGGTTGTCGGCCAAAATCGCAAGCCAATTGAGGATTGAAAACTCCCCAGACTCTAAATCCAAGACCGAAAGGCCATCTAAATCAAGCTCATATCGATTGGCAATGCCATCAGACTCGGTTCGACATGCCCACTCCATTGCCATTTCCTCATGCGGTGTGCAATAAAACCCGCGCCCATAGTCATTGAATTGCCTACATTTATCCAGCGATGGATGCTCGACAACAACGTCCGATCCGTGCCATAACTCCATATCGACCTCCAAACAAAAATATCACCCCAGTGATAGTGTACCAACAACTATCACTGGGGTGATATAGATAGATGCAAACTATTGCCTGCCATGAGCCCTTACTAGAGACAAGCCTCGGCGATGCGCTTTTTGAGTTCGTCGATGCCGGTGCCGGTCTGGGAGCTTGTAATGATTACGTTCTCGGCCGGGACGTTGAGCTGCTTTTTGATGGCTGCTGCCTGGCGGGCCTGCTGGGTGCGGCTGAGCTTGTCGGCCTTGGTGAGGCAGACGATAAAGTTGAACTCGTTGCCCTGCAGGTAGTCGATCATGTCATGATCGAGCTTACTGGGGTCGTGGCGAATGTCCACCAGCGACACGACCAGGTTAAAGCTGCGCTCGGAGTCGAAGAAGTCGCCGATGAGCTCGGCCCAGCGGTCGCGCTCAGCCTTGGAACGGCGGGCGAAACCGTAACCCGGCAGGTCGACAAAGTGCACGTCGTCGGCCTCGAAGAAATTGATGTTGCTCGTCTTGCCCGGCGTGCTCGAAACCTTGACCAGGTTCTTGCGGCCGAAGAGCTTGTTCATGATGGAGGACTTGCCCACGTTGGAGCGGCCCACAAAGCTCACCTCGGGACAGGTGGACTCGGGAATCTGCGAAACCTTGCCGTAGCTGGCGACGAACTTGGCAAGCTGATAGTTAATGGAATCGGCCATGGACACTCCTTGGTCGTAGGTTTTTACAAAACGGGCGTGCTATTGCGCGGCGGCGATACGACGAACGATGTCAAGCGTGATGCCGCTCGCGGTGCGAGCGTACTCGTCCAGATCGAACTCGCGCTCGCAAAACGCGTCATATGCCTCGTCACAATTATCGCTGATAGCGCGCAGCACCAGGCAATCGACACCATTCTTGGCCGCGATGTGCGCAATTGCCGCGCCCTCCATCTCGACGCAATCGGCATGCGTGGCCTCAATCGCAGCGTTACGCATGGCGTCACCCGTAACAAAGCGGTCGCCCGTGGCGATAGTGCCACACAGGAACTGCTTGGGGTCCTTCTCCGCAGAATTCTCATCCGCCGAGGCATCCACAAATCCATGCTCGGCAAGCACGGCGGCGGCAACATCAGCCAACGCCGGCGTCGAGACAAACTCCTCGAGCCCCGGCGCGGACTCGGCGATGAGCGCCGTGTCGGTATCGAGATAGCGCAGGCACTTGCCTATAACCACGTCGTTAATATGGAGCTTAGGGTTTAGGCCACCCGCAATGCCCGAAAACACAACGGCCTGCGGGGCATATTTGCTGATGAGATGCTGCGTTGCCGCCGCGGCGTTTACGGTTCCCATGCCAGCGGTCGTAGCAACAACGGACAAACCGTCGAGCTCGCCGCTGACAACGGTCAAGCCCGCCTCTTGTGCCACACGAGCGCCGTTCAGTTCTTCTTTAATCTGCGCAACCTCTTTTTCGAGTGCACCGATGATTGCGATGGTAGACATACCATCCCCCAAACCCGTGAAAACTGCTATCCACGGTATGGTACCAGCATTTTGACTCAACCGCGCAATACGAAGCCGCTAGACCACCGCAGCGCGGGTATCGTAGAGGAGCAAATTGACTTGCTAGCCGATGGCGTTTTTTAGCTCCGCGCGGCGCTTTTTCATGCCCGTCATGACAGCGTTGCGCAGCTCGGGCATGCGCGCGGTATCCATCTGGGGCACGCCCTCAAGCTTATAGGGAATGCCCAGTTGCTCGTACTTGACGACGCCCATCGTGTGATACGGCAGCATCTCCAGGCCGACCACGTTATGCCACGGGGCAATCAGGCGACCGAGCGCCTCGCACTCCTCCACCGTATCGGTAATGCCCGGCACCACCACGTGGCGGATAACGACCTTAATCTTGCGACGGGCAAGCTCATCGCCAAACGCCAGGATGCGCGCAGGATCGCATCCGGTCAACTTTTTGTGCTCAACCGGATCGGCATGCTTAATGTCGAGCAGCACCATGTCGGTCTCGTTGAGAACGGCATCGAACTTCTCGGGATGGTTGGGGTCAAACGCATATCCGCAGCTGTCAAGGCAGGTATGCACGCGGCCATCGGGATTGTTGTGCATTGTACGGAACAGGTCGGCCAAAAACTCGGGCTGCAGAAGTGGCTCGCCGCCCGAAACCGTAATTCCGCCGCTGCGGTAAAACTCATGGTTACTCTGGAACTCGTCCATAAGGTGCTCGACGGTCACCATCGTGCCGCCGTTAACCGACCAGGTATCGGGGTTGTGGCAATACGCACAGCGCATGGGGCAGCCTTGGACAAACACTACGAAGCGGATGCCGGGCCCATCGACCGTACCCATCGTTTCAATCGAATGTACGCGGCCCAGGGCAAACGCAGAGTCCTCGGGACGAGCGTCCACACCCTCAAGCGTCATTTCTGCCATTCGCGCTACCTTGCCTCTCCTTGGATGCAACCAATTAAAATGCCAGAGCCATTCTAGCCCATGCGTTTGCGTTTAAACGTCTCGGACTAGAACGGCACGTTTTAATCTATCCCCCATCACCATGACTGGGGGCTACGTCGAGATGTCAGGCTGAAGAACGCTCGCCTGCGGCCTTTACGCCTTGAGCGTGAGCACCGCACCGAAGGCGGTCGGGCCGCAATGGCTCGAGATGACACCGCCGACCTGGGTCCAGGCAACGTCCTTAAAGCCCAGGTCGTGCGCATAGACCTCCATGTCGTCGCGCAGCTCCTGGGAAAGGCCCACCGAATACGCCAGGCCAATGTGCGAGTAGTCAATCTCGCCCTTCGCAACCATGTGGTCAATAAAGGCGCGGGCGCACTTGAGCATAGAGCCGCGAAACTTCTTAGTCGCCACGAACTTGCCACCCGTCACCTCAATGCAGGGCTTAATCTTGAGCAGGTGGGCGCCAAGGAATGCCACGTTGGACAGACGACCGCCTGCCTTAAGGAAGGCTAGGTCGGTAGGAACAAAGCCCAGCAGCACACGATCCATGACGGAATTCGTAAAAGCAAAGATCTCGTCGACGGTGGCATCGGGGTGAGCCTCGATGTATTTGGCGGTCTCGACGACAACGAGCGACTGGCCCACCGAGACAAAACGCGTGTCCATGGAGAACACGTAGTCGCGGCCCTTAGCTGCAATCTTGGAGGACTGATGCGAGCAGGTCGTGGCCTCGGAGTACGCAAGATGCAGAATGGTCGCATCGGGCTGCTCGGCATGGATACGGTCGTACACGTGAGCAAAATCTGCCGGCGCACAGCCGCTGGTCTTGGGCATCACGCCAAACTCGTTGCAGCGCGAATAAATCTCAAGCGGATCGATCGAACCGTCCTCGACGGTCTCGTCAGCAATCGTGACATGCATGGGCACGCGCACGATGCCGTAGCGCTCGCAGAGCTCTGGCGTCACATCCGAACCAGATTCAACCACGATTACGTATTTGCCCATTCTTATCACGACCCATCTCGACGTTGGTTTTTCAATATGTGACGCACGTGCCGCCGCACTGTTGCACAACGGCGTCCAAGCGCCAAAGAGACGCCGCCCCTTGCACACAACAAAGGACAGCGTCTCCCTGGAAAACTCCGTGCATCCTGAGATTCTACACGGTTTATTAAGGAGTGTTACTTATTCCGCAAACGGTCGCTATACGCGATAAACGGTAGCTGGCCGCGGTAACTGCGACACATTCCGCCCAGCAAGTCCAATCGTACTCCATGCACGGTTAATGCACGAGGCGGTAGAAATTCATCGATACCGCACCCTCGGCGTGCAGCTCCATCGCCGGAACCGCCGGCGAATAGGTCCGGCTCGTAAGTGCTGCCTCGCCGCCATTTGCAAAAATCTCGGCCATCGTAGTGTCCGAAAGCACGCGCAGGTCGCGAAGCTCGCTGAGCTCGATCGACCTCTGGTCGCGCCCATAGCCTTCGTCACCCATGTCGAGGGTAAGCATCCCGTCTGCATAGCGCACAAAGACACCCTTGCGGATTTCGAGCTCGATCACCTGGGCGCCCTCACAGGAAACCACGAGATCAAACAGGCGGCCCGGCTCCTCAACGGTTTCACCGCCTGTCGCGCAAACGCAGTCGCCACGCATCCTCTCAATCTCGTGCACCGGCTGCTGACAGAGCTTACCATCGCGCATGCTCAGTTCTCTCGGCACCGTCAACGCGCACTGCCACCCGCGTGCCACCGTCGGGCTTTTTGCCGTCGCATCGGGGCAACCCGACCACCCGATCATCAAGCGCCGACCCGCAGCATCCTCAAAAGACTGCGGTGCGTAGAAATCAAAGCCGGCATCGACCATCGGGGGCATGCCCTGCCCGGCGATCTTAAAACTCGGCGCCTCCCAATCGGCCTCGATGGGAAACCACACGCACTGGTGCGGATTGCGGTAACGCCATCCATCGGCGGACACACCCTGCGGACAGCAAACGAGAATAAGCTCACCATCGAGCTCAAACAGATCGGGGCACTCCCACATAAAGCCAAACTTCTCGCCCAACTCAATGCGCGTCGCATAGCTCCAGTCCTCTAGATCGCTCGAGGTATAGACAAGCACGCAGCCGCGGTCGTCTTTCGTACGAGCGCCCAGAACCATGTAGTAGATACCATCGTGTTCAAGGATTTTGGGATCACGCACGTGCGTACCGATATCGTCGGGGTAATCGACCGGCCCAACAGCTATGCGCTTCTCGCCCAATTCGTCGGGGTTCTCGGCAACCACATGAATCTGGTTTTGCTCACGGCCCGTCAACACGTAGTCGTAATCATCGCGGTCAAAGTGCTTGACGTTGCCGGTATAGAAGTAGTGAATCTTGCCGTCGTGTACAAAGGCAGAACCAGAATACGCTCCGCTCGAATCCAAATCGGAATCGGGGAACAGCACAGGGCCGCGATTCTCGTACGTCACAAAATCCTTTGTTGTCAGATGATTCCAAAGCACTGGACCGCCATGCGCAGCATCAAATGGATCGTATTGGTGATAGATGTGATACGTATCACCGATCTGCACCAAACCGTTGGGGTCGTTGAGCCAGCCAAGCTCAGGCTCCACATGGAACAGGAGCCTATCGGGGTCGGACGCGATGCGACCCGCCGTCTCATCCTGTCCGGCACGCCACTGCTCATAGTCCGCGCGTGTCACCTTATTTTTTTGATTAAACATCGCCGTTGACTTTCTCGTCTATGGGGAAGGACGCTCGACTCACACGAGTCGAACGCCCTTCCCCAAATGGACTTATCCTCAGATTACGCTGAACGGCTCAACTAGAAGCTGACATCGAAGCCAGCACCAGCGCCCTCTTCATCAGTGGTCGGCACGCCCTTTGCCTTGTTGTAGGCAAAGATCAAGACGATCGGCACGATAAAGGCGATGAGATTGCCAGCCACATACCACACGAGCGTCTCGGGCGTGACGATGAGCAGGCCAAGCACGCCGGTCAGACCCTGACCGATGGCGCGCACCTCAAAGAGCTTCACGAAGGCACCGCCGCAGCCTGCACCGATGCAAGCGCAGATGAACGGGATGATCGAGTAGCGCATGTTTGCAGCAAAGATTGCGGGCTCGGAGATACCGACCAGCGTCGGGATAAAGGACGACATGCAGATGTTGCGCTCTTTGGAATGCTTCTTGTGAATGAGGTACATGCCGATGGCGCCGCCGCCCTGGGCGATGATGGAAACCGACCAGATAGCCTGGATGTAGTTGAAGCCGGTCGTGGCAACGAGGTTTGCCTCGATACCCTGGATGAACTGATGCGTACCGGTAACGACGAGCGGCTGCAGGAACGCGGCGAAGACAAAGGCGCCAAAGACGCCCATCCTGTTGTACAGGACATCGATTACGCCAGCGAGGACGTCGCCGATCAGGTTGCCGAGCGGGCCGAACACGGTGAACAGGGCAACGTTAGCAAGAATCAGGGTAACGGTCGGGACAAAGACAAACGAGACGACCTCGGGGATGTACTTCTGGGCAATCTTTTCGACCTTGGCCATAAACCAGGCAGTCAGGATTGCAGGGAACACGCCGCCCTGGAAAGCAACCATGGGAATGGAGAGCGGACCAAAGTTCCAGTACTCAGCACCCGTCGGGTCCATAACGAACGTGTTGCGGTTCATAAGGCTCGGGTGAACCATGACGATACCGACGAGGATGCCCAGAATCGGGTTACCGCCAAAACGCTTCACCGCGCTGTACATAACCAGGACAGGCAGGTAGTCAAACGTGGTGGCGATAATGGCAAAGAAGCTTGCGAGGTTCTTGAGGAACTCGCTGTGGTCGGCAAGGCTGCCCTCCATGCCAAAGAGGCCGTTGGCAACGATCAGCGACTTAAGGCCGATGATGATAGCAGCGCCGACGAAAGCGGGAATGATGGGGATAAAGATATCCGAGAATACCTTGAGGACCGAGAAGAACTTGCCCTTCTTGTCCGCCTCGGCGCCCTTGACCTCGGAAGCGCTGATCTCCTTAACGCCCGTCAGAGCCATAAACTCATCGTAGACCTTGTTGACGGTACCGGTACCGAAGATGATCATGAGCTGGCCGCTGTTGTACAGCACGCCCTTGACGCCATCGATGTTCTCGAGCTCGGCCTTGTTGTACTTGCTCGTATCCTTGAGCACCAGGCGCAGACGCGTAACGCAATGCGTGGCGCCCTCGATGTTCTCCAGACCGCCGACGTTATCGACGACTTGCTGAGACACTACTTTGTAGTCCATGTTCCTCTCCATTCCCTTACGAAATCATAAAACGTTTTGATGCCATTACAGAGACGCGATCGTTGCATTTGCGCACTTGAGCGTTCCGTCGGTGACCGTCAGCGCCACACCCTGGCCCTGCTTATTGCAGAAGCGCGCGTTAAGCGCAACATCATCGACAAAGACGGTCGCGATATCGTCGTCAACGACCAGGCGCACATGATGAGCGCCCTCGCCCTTAAAGAACAACGGACGCTCGAGGCCCATGTTGTTGACCTGGAACCACGGATACTGGGGGGCCGCCGTAAACTCGAGCTTGCCCTCACGCAGGTTGGCGCGGAACTCATAGGCAAGACCGGACTCGGCGTCCTCGGCAAGCTTCACCGAGAAGCCGGCAGCGTCACCGGCGAGCTCGCTGTCGGCATAGAGCATATAGGTGGAACCGGCATCCGCGGCGAGCACCTGCTCGACCTTGCCCGACTCGCAGGAAAGCTCAAAGGCCTCGACTGCCTTAGCCTCGCCAAAGGCGCCAAGCATGCTGTCAGGGAGCTTGGTGCCGAGCGTTCCGTCGGCACGCTGAACGATCTCGAGGGGCATAAAGGTGCCACCCCACAGGTAAGAGCTGGGGTCGCCGCCCTCGTCACGCGTAGGAACCCAACCAAAGAGAACGCGGCGCTCGCCATCAAATGCGGTACGCGCGGCATAGTACGCGCGGCCATCGAAGGAATCGTCCGCAGGAGTGATCCAAGGACCGTTGATGGAGCGAGACATGCGATAACGGGTCTTGTTGCCATCACTGTACTCGGAGAACACCAGATACCACCAGTCGCCCATCTTAAAGAGATCAGGCATCTCGAACATGGTGTACAGGCCCGGATTCCACCAGTCGCCCTGGAACTCCCAGGTATCCAGGTCCTTGGAGGTGAACTTGACCAGACGACCGGTCATCAGACGCTTGTCCTCGCCCACACGCGTGCCGAGGATGAGCATGTACTCTTCGTTCTCCTCATCCCAAAGCACAAAGGGATCGCGCCAGTTGCGGTCATCGTAACCTTCCTGGGGCGGAAGCAGCGTCTCGGCGATGTTCTTCTCCCACTTGACGGCGTCGTCACTCGTTGCGTGAAGAAGAACCTGCTTCATCAAGCGTGCGCGGACCTTATCGCGATTGCAACCAGTGTAGAGCGCATGGTACTTGTCGCCCACCTTAAACACCGTGCCGGCATAAACATACTGGTCGACTTCCTCGTCGCCGCCACGCTCAAGGCTCTCGCCAAAGTCCTTGTAGTTGACGAAATCCTTGGTCGTCGCGAGTGCCCAACCAAACGGCTCTCCGAAAGGACCGGGGTTTCGCGTGTCACGCTGGTGATAGAGATAGAACGTGCCGTCCTCGCCGTACGGCATGATGTCGCCTACCCAAATTCCCTCAGGCTGGTAATACACCTTGTGCATCCGAGACTTCCTTTCCCACAAGATACTAACTCGGTACAACTGCAAGATATGTCAATCGTTTTCATATGTCAAACGTTTTCACACTAATACGTCTTTTCGCAGTTCCAGTCGTCGGCAAACGGTTGACATATGCCGGCGAACGGTCATCAGAGGCGTTTGAGGAATTCTTTTGGCACGGGATGAACTACGCGGTTTTGCCCTCAATGAGTTCAACGGGGAGCTTGGTATTCGATTCGGGCTTTTCACCGTTAACAAGAGCGATGATGGATTGCGCCGCGAGCTCTCCGATGCGATCGATATCTTGACGAACGGTTGTTAAGTCAGGCATAAACGTCATAGTGCGGCGGGCGCCATCCGCGCCCACGACCTTAATATCGTCCGGAGCGCTCAAGCCGCGCCGCTTCATCACGTTGAGGCAGATGGCCGCCATCGTGTCGTCTCCCGCAAAGATGCCGTCAATATCGGGGTTCTCATCGAGGATCTTCGCAACGACCGCACTCTTTTCGTCGTCGGACTTAACGAACTCGACCTCACGGACAAGCGCGGGCAAACCGGCCTGCTCCACAACATCGTGGTAGGCATCGGTACGCTTATTGGCAGGCATACGCATGCGGCTATTGTTGCGCAGGCACAAGATGCGCGAACACCCGTCATCGATCAGGCGACGCGTGGCAAGTTCGCCGATGCCATAGCTGTCGCTCGCAATCTGAACAGAGGTCTCGCCAAGGTCGCAGTCGATACCAACCAGACTCAAGCCCATCTCGGCATACGCCTCGGCACCGATATTAAGCGAGTTGACGATGACGCCATCAACCATATTGCGCCGAAGCATATCGATATAAGAACGCTCAAGATCAGGTCGATTGGCGCTATTGCACAGCAACATCTTAAAACCGTTTTCGGCCAGGGTACGCTCAACGGCTTGGACCGCTTGGGCATGAAACGGGCTGCTGACATAGGGGACGATCATACCTATTAGATTCAGGCGACCGTTGAGCATGGCACGGGCGATATCGTTGGGCGTATAGTTGATGCACTTCATCGCGGCATGGACCTTATCGCGGGTCTCTTGGCTAATATAGCCGCGATTATTAAGCACGCGAGATACCGTAGTAGGCGAAACCCCCGCCACCGCTGCAACTTCCTTGATGCCAGGCTTAGCCGAATCCTTAGAACGAGCGCCCTCGCGAGCCATAGCACCCTACCCCATCAATATGTCATACGTTTACATACGAACAAAGCATACCCCAACAAGAGCGGGAAGACGGTAACAGTACAAGTAAGTAAACGACTCATCCAAATAATTAGGAGAGTTCCGCCTAAAGGGTGACTACACAGGACCCCAGCCGGGGCTGTTTGGGCTACCTCCCAAAACATTCCGCAGGACGAAAGAGACCGCCGCGCGAAGCGCACGGCGGTCTCTTTCATGTCCGAGGACGTTTTGGGAGGTAGCCCAAACAGCCCCGGCGATCCTGCGGGAGTTAAATCCCTTTAGAACTTGTCGTGGAAGGTACGCGCAATGACCTCGTCCTGCTGCTCCTTGGTGAGCGTGTGGAAGTTCACGGCATAGCCGGAAACGCGGATGGTCAGCTGCGGGTACTTCTCGGGGTGAGCCTGAGCGTCGAGCAGCGTCTCACGGTTGAAGACGTTGATGTTCAGGTGGTGGCCACCCTTCTCGGCGTAAGCGTCGAGCATGTGGACCAGGTTATCGGCCTGAGTCTCGGAAACTTCAGAAACCTTCATAATGTGTCTCCTTCGATTAATAGGCGCCGGCCGAAACCGGCGCGCTAATCAGTAATCGTTATTGTTAGTATAGCACTAACAATAGTTACTCGCCCAGCTGATCAAGGTCGATATCGCCAAAGAACACCTGGTCCTCCTTGCCGAGCGCACTCGGGATGATGGAGAAGGTGTTGGAGATGCCGTCCTGAGCATCGCGGAACGGGAGCTTGGAAACCGAAGACAGCGAAGCGATGGCGCCGTGGCTATCGCGCTTGTGCATGGGGTTAGCACCCGGGGCGAACGGCTGGCCAGCCTTGCGGCCGTCGGGCGTGGAACCGGTCTTCTTGCCGTACACGACGTTGGAGGTAATGGTCAGAACCGAGGTCGTGGGCACGGAGTTGCGGTAGGTGTCGTTCATGCGGATGTACTCCATGAACTGGTGCACAACGTCGTGAGCGATCTGGTCGACGCGGTCGTCGTCGTTACCGTACTTGGGGAACTCGCCCTCGGTCTCGAAGTCGACGATGATGCCGTTCTCGTCACGGACGGGGTGGACCTTGGCGTACTTGATGGCGGACAGGGAGTCAGCCACGACGGAAAGGCCAGCGATGCCCGTAGCGAACCAGCGGTGCACGTGCTTGTCGTGCAGAGCCATCTGGATACGCTCGTAGCAATACTTGTCGTGCATGTAGTGAATGATGTTCAGCGAGTTGACGTACACGCCAGCGAGCCACTTCATCATGTCGTTGTACTTGGCCACAACGTCGTCGTAATCGAGCGTATCGCCCTCGACGGCGCGATACTTGGGGCCGACCTGCTTCTTGGAGACCTCATCAACACCGCCGTTGAGTGCGTACAGCAGGCACTTGGCCAGGTTGGCGCGGGCGCCGAAGAACTGCATCTCCTTGCCGATGCGCATGGAGGACACGCAGCAGGCGATGCCATAGTCGTCGCCGTGATAGACGCGCATGAGGTCGTCGTTCTCGTACTGGATCGAGGAGCTGGCGACAGAAGTCTTGGCGCAGAACTTCTTGAAGTTCTCGGGCAGACGGGTCGACCACAGAACGGTCATGTTGGGCTCGGGGCTGGTGCCCATGTTCTCGAGCGTGTGCAGGTAGCGGTAGCTCATCTTGGTAACGAGCGTACGGCCGTCAACACCCATGCCGCCGATGGACTCGGTGACCCACTGCGGATCGCCGGTGAACAGGGCCTGGTACTCGGGGGTACGGGCAAACTTGACCATGCGGAGCTTCATGATGAAGTGATCCACGAACTCCTGGATCTGCTCCTCGGTGAAGGTGCCGTTGGCAAGGTCGCGCTCAGCATAGATGTCGATGAACGTAGAGGTACGGCCGATGGACATGGCGGCGCCGTTCTGCTCCTTGACGGCAGCAAGGTAGGCGAAGTACATCCACTGGATGGCCTCCTGCGTGTTGGTAGCAGGGTTGGAAATATCGAAACCATAGGTCTCGGCCATCATCTTGAGCTCGCCGAGGGCGCGGATCTGCTCCTGCAGCTCCTCGCGATCGCGGATGTTGTCGGCGGTCATGACCGTCGGAGTGGAAGCCTTCTGGGCCTCCTTGTCCTTGATCAGGTAGTCGACGCCGTACAGGGCAACACGACGGTAGTCGCCGATGATGCGGCCGCGGCCATAGCCATCGGGCAGACCGGTGATGATGTGAGCCGAGCGGCAAGCACGCATCTCGGGGGTGTAGACATCGAAGACGCCAGCGTTGTGGGTCTTGCGCTCGAAGGTGTAGCGCTCGACAACGTTCTCGTCGACCTTGTAGCCGTGCTGGCTGGCAGCCTGGCAAGCGATGCGGATACCACCGTTGACGTGCAGCGCGCGCTTGAGCGGCTTGTCGGTCTGGAGGCCAACAATGGTCTCCTTGTCGCGATGGGCATTATCGATGTAGCCAGCGGGGTGGCTCACGATACCCGTGACGGTCTTGGTGTCCATATCGAGGACACCACCCTGCTCGCGCTCCTTAAGCAGCAGGTCGAGAACCTCGCCCCACAGCTCCTTGGTACGCTCGGTCGGACCTACGAGGAACGACTCGTCGCCCTCGTAGGGGGTGTAGTTCTTCTGGATGAAGTCTCGGACGTCAACCTCTCCCGTCCAGATACCTTCCTTGAAGCCTTCCCATGCCTCCTGCATTGTGTAACCACGCTCCTAGTTACGTGTAATGCGGCGCTCTCTCACACCGCTGCTTATTGAATTCTTGAATTTTCGGCTTGCACTACCGGCTTCTTCCGTTCTTCACCACACGTTGGTGCAGGAAAAACGTTTGTCCACCTTGGAACTACAACCCAAAACCCAAGATTTCACCCGTCTGAGAAGGATAACATAGCGACCCTCTCCATCTGGGCTGTTATATGTTTCTTTTTTTATATCATAAGGGCGTTTTTTACAAACCCGCAGGAAATGCGAGCGCGAACAACTACCGTTCACCGATTTGTATGTTATTTTTCCTTGCCTTTGTACGACGTTCGCTCTAGCTGTTATGCCAGCTTTAGCAGGGTAAAGTGTCTCAGAGACCCTACAGAAACTGCAGGGC
>CALHJX010000311.1:0-1816 GCA_938033385.1 uncultured Collinsella sp.
CGTCGTTTAGGGTCTCTTGTCTTGAATCGCGGGCAGAAGAGGCCTGAGGCGCGTTTTGCCTATATCGACATCTCGTCGATTGACAATGTGAACCAAAAGCTCGGACAAGAAACTGTTATAAATGCAGCTGACGCGCCCTCACGAGCAAGAAAGCTAGTCGCAAAGAATGATGTGCTCTATGCGACCGTCCGCCCTTATTTGCATAATGCCTGTATCGTAGATAAGGATTTTAATATTAAGCCCATCGCAAGTACTGGGTTTGCTGTCCTTTCATGTCTTGACGGATTCCTTCCTAGTTTTCTTCTCTACTTTTTGGTTTCTCCTAGCTTTGACTCTTATGCAAATGCCAATGAGAACGCAAAGGGGGTTGCCTATCCGGCAATCAATGACAACAGGCTGTATCGCGCTCTAGTTCCTGTTCCCCCGGCCAGCGAGCAGAAACGAATTGTTTCTAGAGTCACCGAAGTATTTGCTCTTACCAATTGACTGCTTCATCAACCGCGGCGCGCTGTTCATCGGCAGTGCGCCGCAGATAGATTCGCGTTGTCTCAATGCTTTCGTGTCCCATAAGATCAGCAAGCAGTGAAATATCTGGGTTGCGGTTGATAAAGTTTTTTGCGAACAAGTGCCGAAATGAATGCGGGTATACGACGTCTTGGTCGACGCCATAGCGCAGTGCGGCACGCTTCAACCCTACGGATATGCCGCGCGAAGTAATCGCGTTGTCGTTTTTGCCTGGAAATAGAAGGCCATTCATTGGCTTGGCTTTCCATGTAAGACTTTCTTCACGCAAAGAGTCAGGTATCCAAATTCTCCTGAGCTTCTGGCCTTTTGAAACAATGTCCATATATCCAGCGGTAACGTGTTCTACTTTGAACTGTCTTAACTCACTTACTCTCGCACCCGTACAACCAAGAAAGCGAACGATGAAATACCAAAACCAATCACCGTCTTGCTTCAGGCCGCTGATTAACTGCATGTATTGTTCATTGCTGATGACATTGTCGAGAAACGGCTTCTGTTGAATTCGCACTCCTTTGAGTCGGATTCCATCGAAAGCGATGAAATCAAGGTAGGTGTTAATTGCGCCGATGCGGTTGTTAACCGTTTTCGGAGCGAATGAAGAAACCAGCCACTCTTTGTGCGCAAGAAGTGACTGGTTTGTTAGAGACTGAGTTTTATCGATAAGCTGGCATATTGCAAAGGAATAAGAATCAACAGTGTTTTCCGCATAACCCTTTTCCTGCAAGTATTGTACAAACATTCTCATGACATCTTCCTTTCGACGAGGTCATGAAAACAGTTAGACAAGTATTTTGAAAAGCCAGTCAACTTCATAAACGATGCGACGCTGCTCGGCGAGGGGCGGAACTGGGATTAGGTAGTTTCTGACCGTCTCCTGCGCAAGCTCTTTCTGCTTCGTGCTGCCGCTTGCCTGGTCTTCAATTTCAGACTGGACTGACGGCCCCGCGAAATAGGCGAAGGCAAACCGGTGATCAAGCCAATCTTCCCGCGTCCTGATCACCGTCACGTGGCTGTCGGCGACGGCCCAGCCGTATCTGTTTTTCGCCGAGTCATAGACCGCCATCCTGCCCAACGTGCCGAGGCCGGTCGAGTTCCAGAGAAGGTCACCATCCTTCAGAATCCGCTCATCCGCGTACTTGGATACGGTGGCTGGGTCGATGAACCTCGCCTTTTCCACGGAGAATCCGCTCCACTGGTTGCACTTTTGGGCGATCACGGGGTATTTCTCGACGGTCGAATACTTCGGCGACTTGCCCCTCTGGATGTAAGTGGTGACGCTCTCGAGCCTCGC
>CALHJX010000312.1:0-3332 GCA_938033385.1 uncultured Collinsella sp.
GAATCGGTTAATGTGCGTTGGCGTAATTGGTTGTTTTTACAGTAGCGCTAACAGGGTGACGTCGTGCGACAGTATCGCCTTGGCCATCCTGGCCGCGTCGTTGCGGTCGTTCTTGGACGAGAGGTCTGCCGCCGACCTCGGGACCTTGGAGACGGCCGCGACGACGCAGTCGACGCCGAGGGCCGACAGCTCCCTCTGCGGCGCGAAGCCGAGGTAGCCGCTCTCGTAGGCGGCGAGCGACGGGCCCGGGAAGCCCGACATCCACTCCGCGACCTCGCCCCACGGGTTGCCGCGGAACCTCCTCGCCACGGCCTCGCCCGTCTCCGCGTCGAGCGCGCAGACGGTGGTGGACCTGAGGTGTACGTCCATTCCGAAGGCGGTAGAATATCTAGGCACGGGAGCCTCCCAACCTCGTTGCGGCGCGGCTGCGCCTCTGGCACTTCAACAACATTGTCGCAGCCCCGACCCGCGGTCACGAGCGGGGGCTCCTGTCGTTTCCGTGCCTTCGGATTGGGTCATAGTGTCTGACTCTGCCATTACATCGGTGTTGCCGTGGTTGTTGAGTAGTCATTGGGCACTTGGCACTTGGGGACGTTCCTTTTGTGCCGGCACCTGGGGACACTCCTTATGTCAAGAGTTTGGTGCAACAGGGGTAGGTTGCCTTGTGCCAATCTAAATAAGTTGCGGTGAGATAGTTCTTGAATTGGGCTTTTTGAGGGCTCAACAGGAACTATCTCACCGCAACTGCGTTGGGGCGTTTTTGGCAGCGGGTTTACTTGCTCGCGAACAGCCAGATCAGGACGATCGCCAGGATTGCGGCGATGATGCAGGCGATGGCTCCGGTGAATTTGACGCGGGAGTCGCGGGTTCGCTTGCGCACGTCGTCTTCGGCGGCCTCGAGTTGGGCAACTTCGCGCTCGGTCTCGGTATACTCGGCCTTATCGCGTGCCAAGGATCCGGCGAGCGACTCGGTGATCTCGGGATGGTCGTGCACCTCGGTCGCCTGTTCGATGATCGTCTGCGCATGTGCGGCGTCCGCCTGGGCATTGGCGATGGCCTGCTCCTGCTCGCGACGAGCCTTGTCCTGCTCGGCGATTTTCTCGCGCAGTTCGCGCTGACGCGTCGCAGCGGCGGTCTTAGCCGTCTGAAGCTCGTCGCGTGCGGCATCCGCCTCGGTCGTCACGGCCTGGTGTGCGCGCTTGGCGTCGGCGATGGGGGCCTGTGCCTGTTCGACGGCCTGCTCGGCGGCGGCGAGCGAATGCTCAAGGTCGGCGGTCACGCGCGGAATGTCTTCCTCGGCCTTGCGCAGAGCATCGGCGGCATCGGAGATCTGCATCGAGAGCTCGCTGGTGCGCACGGTGTAATTGGCGGGGTTCGCCGAAGGATTGCGCTGCAGCTCGGCATACTCGCGTCGCAATGTTTCGAGCTGCGCACGTGTTGCGTCGGCAGTTTGCTGTACGGCGGCGACACCTGCGTCGCGCTCGGCCTTCACTTTGTCGCGAATGCGCTTGGAATCTTCGAGCCGACGAACCAGGCGGTTGCCGGTTTCGCGTGAACTCGCCTCGCGTGCCTCGACGGCATCGAGTGCAGCCTTCAGGCGACGCTCGGCTGCGTCATCTTCTGCCTTCATTTGCTCGAGCTTGCCCTTGAGCTCAGTCGCTTTGGCGGCATGGGCGTCGCGGTCAATCTCTGCGGCCGCAGCGGTCTTTTGTGCCGTGGCGATTGCCTGGCGCTGGTCGGCGACAATCTGGTCGTACCGCCCCGCGATATCCTGCCGCGTCTCGAGCTCTTCGGCCTGATCGGAAATGCGCTGCTCCAACTCTGCCAGGTGGTCGCGGGCATCGGCGAGTGCCTTTTTTGCGGCGTTCATCTCGCGCATGGCCGAGGCTCCCTGCGCGATAAAGGCGCCCACGGCGTTTGCAGTGTTCGAGACGGCAGTTCCCAGGTCGCGGCTCGCGGCGGGGGCATGCGGGGCGATTGGGCGATCGATTTCAGCGGCGTCTACATCGGTAGTTTGCGGCGCGGCGATATTGCCGGTGCCGCCTTCGATCACAGAAAAGCCCGCTGCATGCGGGTCGACGGCGTCCGCGCCAATCGTGGGATGTTCGAGCTGCAGAAACGAGGGTATAGTGCTGCCCTGATCGGCAACGGGGGTCTCGCCGGGCACAAAGGTCGAGGCGGCCTCGGCGGCCTCTTCTTCCTCGGCGTCAACGTCAGCATCGGCGACTGCATCCTTCATCGCTTTGACGGCATCCATCATGGAATCCATGACAGCATCGAGTTCTTCTTCCGAAGATACCTCGATGGGGCCTTCTGCTTGCGGGGCGGCGTCCTTTTCGGGGGCGTCGTCCTGAGCGGCCGAATCGTCGTTTTGCTTGTCGGCATCTTCGGCCGCAGGGATTTCCGTCGCAGCGCCGTTATCCAGAGCGACGCCGTCGACGTCGGTATCATTGCAGGTCGCAGCGTCAGTATCTGCGGCGACGTCTGCTGAATCATCAATATGCTGTTGAGTCTGGGGGTCCAGCTCGTCTGTCATAGGCATGTGCTCCTCATCGTTGTTTGTCACCCTATGATAAAGTCTCGCGCCGACATCCCGCGCCCCGCAGCAAAGTTTCAAAACGTGTTCGATGACTCGTCGCGTTAACAAAAACTCGGCCGCTCTATCCAATTTTTACTTGACATTCCCTTCGCCGAAAGACGTTGCGCCGTTCGCCCGCCATGGGCTTTATTTTTCACTTGAAGAAGCTAAAGTTGCATTTCAGCTTTTGGCGCGTTTATTTTGGATGCGCGCAGTCGGCGGGCGTGCCCGTCGCGATTTTGAAAGGACTTCGTATGGGACTTTTCACTGGTAAGACCGTGATCGTCACCGGCGGCGGCAAGGCCACGCTCAAGGACGGCTCCGCTGGCTCCATCGGCTACGGCATCGATATCGCTTTTGCCAAGGAGGGCGCGAACCTCGTCATCACTGGCCGCAACGTCGCCAAGCTCGAGGCCGCCAAGGAGTCTCTCGAGGCTGAGTACGGCGTCAAGGTTCTGCCTGTTCAGGCCGATGTTTCTGCCGGTCAGGACAACGAGGCCGTCGTACAGAACGTTATCGACAAGGCGATTGAGGAGTTCGGCCGCATCGACGCCGTCGTCAACAACGCCCAGGCCAGCGCCTCGGGCGTGACCATCGCCGACCACACTATGGACCAGTTTAACCTGGCCATTTACTCTGGCCTGTATGCCACCTACCTGTACATGCAGAAGGCCTATCCGCACCTGAAGGAGACCAAGGGCTCCGTGGTCAACTTTGCTTCGGGCGCCGGCCTGTTTGGCAACTACGGCCAGTG
>CALHJX010000313.1:0-1878 GCA_938033385.1 uncultured Collinsella sp.
AACCTCCGCCGCATCGTGGCAAGCAGCCATGCCCCGCGCCTCGCAACGCTCAACCAGAGCATCGTAGCGGCCTGCGCAGGCGCACATGTCGCCCGCGGCCACGCCGGCGGCAATCCAGCCATCGGCCATAGCGCTCGCCATATTGCCAAAACCGACAAATCCGATCTTCATATCACACAGTCCTCTCAGATGCGTTCCTCAAAACGAAAGCTATTGTCCCACGCCATTGTTTCGTATTGCCGACCTACTTGTGATACGGCTCGCCACGGCTAATCTTGCAGGCGCGGTAGATCTGCTCCAGCAGCACCACGCGCGCCAGGTTGTGCGGCAAGGTAATGCGTCCAAAGCTGAGCATCTCGTCGGCGCGGGCGCGCACGGCATCGCTCACGCCGTCCGATCCGCCGATTACAAAAGCAATGTCGCTGTTGCCTCTTAGCATGAGGTCATCGAGGCGGGTCGAGAACTCCTCGCTCGAACGCTCCTTGCCCTCGATAGCCAGCAGAATCACATGTGCCCGCGGTGGCAGGGCAGCAAGAATCGCCGCGCCTTCTTTGTTGCGCGCGGCATCCACACCGCCCGCCTTGGCCGGATCGATATCGGCAACCTCGCGCATATCTACCTTGGCATAGGCGCCTAGGCGTTTGGTGTATTCGGCACACGCGTCCTTCCAAAAACGCTCTTTAAGCTTGCCAACGCAAACAACGGTATATTTCACGCGCGTCTACTCCTTCGACTCGTTCTGAACTTTGCCGGCGGTCAGCATCTGCTCGAACATCGAGGTCGACTGTGAGAAATCGCTCGGCAGCACGACCGTCGAGGTTTTGCCCGTGCGAGCAAACTCCGTCATCATCTCGGACCACTGCGTAAACATGAACAGCTGGTTGGCCTCATCGTTGCCGACGCCCGTCTCCTGGATAATCTCGAGCGAGTCCTTGATGCCCAGCGCGATGGCTTTGCGCTGGTTGGCGATGCCTTCGCCTGCCTTTTCCATCGCCTCGGCCTCGGCGGTCGCCTCGGTAACGCGCTTGATGCGATCGGCCTCGGCGAGCTCCTGCGCAGCGGCGCGCTTTCGCTGGGCGGCGTTGATGTCGTTCATGGAGTTCTCGACCTCGGTCGGCAGCGCGATCTTGGTGATAAGTGTCGACACGAGGGTGAAGCCGTAGGCGGCCATCTGCTCGGACACGGTGGCGTTGACGTCCTTGGCGATATCGTCTTTTTTGGCAAAGACCTCATCGAGCGTGTAGACGGGGATGGAAGAGCGCAGAGCATCGGTGATGAAGTCACGCATTTGGTCGACGGGCTCCTGCAGCATGTAGTAGCTCTTGTAGATGCCCGAATCTGCCGGGCCGGCGCCCATGTCATAGCTCACGTGGTACTGAGCAGAGACCTCAAGGCCGATAGTCACGTTGTCTTGGGTCTTAACGTCGATGCCAAAACCGTTTTTCATGGTGCGCAGACTCACCGTGGCGGCTTTGCGGTCGATCACGGGCACCTTCATGTGGAAGCCCGCGTTGACGATGCGGTTGAACTTGCCCAGACGCTCGATGATCACAGCATGCTGCTGTTCAACGACATAGCAGGCGTTGGGGAGCAGTAGCAACAAAATGATGATGGGAAGCAGAAGGCTCGTAAGGGTAGCGATGATACCGGACAACAGCATGGTTTCTCCTCTGATAGGCACGCGTTGGGACTAGGATACCCGCACGAAGCAGCTGTGTGACACCAACAAGAGGACCCGTGGTCAAAAAAGGCCAAATATGAGTACTGTTACCAGTTTAGTAACAGCGTATTTGGTTCAAAATCGCCTCTTTGAACCCAGGGTCTAGGTAGCGCGCAGAGATGTGGTGTAAGAGGCGGGGCATGCCCCGCCTCCGCCCT
>CALHJX010000314.1:0-1936 GCA_938033385.1 uncultured Collinsella sp.
CGATCGGCAGGATGCTCGCCAAAGGCAGCGGCCTCGGCAGCAAGTGCTTCGGCCTGTTCGGCCCCGCCCTCAAACAGCTCGGCACGGGCACCGGCAACGCAGGCAACGTACACGTCACGCACATGCGCCACCAGGTCGCGCGTCAGCTCCAGCAGGTCATTGCCCTCCTCAACCTGCGCACGGATCAGCCCATAGAGCTCGGCAACATCGCGATCGGCAATGGCGCGGGAAAACTCGCCCAGAATCTGGTCCGAAACCTCGCCCAAAAGCGAGCGGGCGTCGTCCGCATGCACAGAACCGTTGCCAAAGACGCTCAGCTGCTCCAGCGTGGACAGCGCGTCGCGCATGCCGCCCTTGGCATGGCGCGCCACGATAGCGAGCGCCTCGTCGTCGTAATCGAAGCCCTCCTGCTCGCACACGTATGCCAGGCGATGCTCGATATCCTCGTTGCCGATACGGTGGAAATCGAAGCGCTGGCAGCGCGAGAGGATGGTCTCCAGAATCTTTTGCGGGTCGGTGGTGCACAGCACAAAGATCACGTGCGCCGGCGGCTCCTCAAGCGTCTTGAGCAGCGCGTTAAACGCCGCCGTCGTGAGCATGTGGACCTCGTCGATGATATAAATCTTGTACTTGCCGCGCACCGGGGCAAAGTTGACGGAGTTGATGATCTCCTCGCGCACGTTGTCCACGCCGGTACGGCTTGCGGCATCGAGTTCGTAGACATCCGGGTGGTTGCCCTCGGCAATGAGCTCGCACTCCTCGCAAGTACCGTCGGGCATGCAGCCGCTTGCACCCTCGGCGCGCGCTGCCTCGGCATTACGGCACAGCAGCGCCTTGGCCAGAATGCGCGCCATGGTGGTCTTGCCCGTGCCGCGCGGTCCGCAGAACAGGTACGCGTGGGACAGGCGTCCCTCGGTGATGGCGTGCTCGAGCGTCGAGACGATATGCTGCTGGCCCACCACGGAGTCGAAGGTGAGCGGGCGATACTTTCGGTACAACGATTCCATGGGTGCTCCCCCGGGTATACTGAGTCTTGTTGCCGCGACGGCCATGCGGTCGCACGGCATACTGCATTCATAATAACCCGTACGGCGAGCCCGCCGCGATAGGAGTCCAAAGAGCATGGCAGACGCAGAGAGCAACCTCGTTCCCTCCGAAGCAGCCGACCAGGTCGAGGTCGCGCTCGAGGAGCAGGCCGCAGCCGATGACGGCATCCTGTACCTCAACGAGTACCAGTACGAAAACGACCTGGTCACCGACTTCGCCCGCCTGGTCGCCTCGCCCAGGCGTCGCGGCTCGCTGTATGTCGCCGCGGCAATTGCCGCGCTCATCGGCATCGGCATGCTGGTGGCCGGCGGCAACTGGATCAAGTTTGGCGTCGTGTTGATCGTGTTCGGCGCCTTTTTGGCCTGGTGGAGCAAAAACCTGCACCACACCCTCGCCCGCGACTTTATCGATTCCGTCGAGGCCGACGAGTCCATGGGTGGCCGCTATCGCCGCGTCGCCGCCAACGAGGACGGCCTGATGGTTTGGGGCAAGAGCGGCAAGTCGCAGTTTTTCCCGTTTGAGAAGCTCGACCACGTGCTCGACGGCGAGCGCATCTTTGTGGCCATGTTCGCCGACCAGGGCGTGACGATCCCCAAGGACACCTTCGTCCGTGGCGATGCCGAGCAGTTCGGTCCCTTCCTCAAGGCCCGCATCAACAAAAAACTCCGCATCGAGACCAAGAAGAAGAAAATGAAGGCCGAGAAGGCCGCCGCCGAGGCCAAGCAGGGCGACAAGCCCCAGGAGACCAAGGGCAAGCGGCGCAAGCAGAAGAAGAACAAGAAGAAGCGCTAGGCCGGACGCAGGGTCCAGACCCCAGACGGAGCTTAAATTGAATGTCGCCCACCCGAGCGTGCTACACTAGCAGCATCTATGCCACCGCGAACGGCTC
>CALHJX010000315.1:0-2289 GCA_938033385.1 uncultured Collinsella sp.
GCCGGGGGCGATATCCAGTGCGCCGGCCAGCGCGGGCGCACTCACCGGGTCGCTCGACACCAGCAGCAGCGCCTCGAGGGCGCCTTTGAGGCTGTTTGCCTCCAGCGTGGAAAGGGTTGACATGGTTGCGGCTCCTATTCGGTGAGCTCGGGGCCCTCGCCGGGCACATAGGCCTCGGCGCACTCGACGCGGTTGATTTGAATGGTTCCAAAGATCTCGTCCTGGCTCAGCGTGAGCGAGCCGCGCTTGGCGAGCTCAAGCATGGCAAGGAAGGTGACGACGAGCTGCTCGGTGGTGGCATCGCCGTCCAGCAGCTCGCGGAAAGTGCAGGTTTGGTGCGCCATGGTAAAGCGGTCGACCGAGGCCACCGTCAGATCGAGCGGCACGCGATGCGGCGCCACGTGCTCGGCCTCCAGCAAGAAGGTCTGTCTCTTGCCGTCCAGGTCGGCACAGATGACAGCCAGGCCGCGCAGGGTGATGCCAGCCAGGTAGTCGGGCATCAGGCCCAAGAATTCCGGGTCGGGACCGGCCACACGCGGGTGCATTCGGCTTTCGGCCTGCATGCGGGCACCGAGGGCTGCCGCCGCGCCCTTAAACTGCTTGTAGGCGATCAGGCGCTGGATCAGGACCTCGCGCAGGGCGTCGCCGTCGAGCGCACTGAGTTCTTCGAGGTCTTCGTCGAACTCGTCATCGTCATCGTCGGCGGATTTGCTGGGGGCCTCCTGGGGCACCAGCGAGGCAGCCTTGATGTCCAAAAGGGTTGCCGCGACCAGCAAAAAGTCACTTGCGACGTCCAGGTCCAGCGCCTCGATGCGCTCGGCCTCGGCAAGGTATTGCTCGGCCACCTCGCTGATGGAGATGGCGCCGATATCTACTTTTTGGCGGGTTACCAGCTGCAGCAGCAGGTCGAACGGTCCGCTGTAGACCTGCGTCGACACGCGATACGACATCTTCGACCTCCTTTGACGGCGCCTTCGCGGCGCGGTTTGGGTGCATGTTGCGACCGTTTTGTACGGTCGACCTGTAAGTTTACCTTAGATGCCGGCGATTGCGAAGTTGAGCAGCTGCTCAGCAAGCGGATACACGGTAACGTCGAAATAGCGGCCGATCACGTCGATGCCGGTCCACATGGGCAGCAGGTACAGCACTAGGATGAGGATGGGCATAGCGTATTGCTGCAGACGATAATAGTTGTTGAGAGCCTTGCCTTTAAGGAACGGCACAATGATCGACGAGCCGTCGAGCGGTGGGATCGGGATGAGGTTGAAGAACGCGAGTGACAGGTTGACTACGATAAACGTGGCGCCGAAGTTCATGATCTGCGATGCCACGGCAAAGGACATGCTGGTGTAGAGGTTGCCGTATGCGGTGTGCATGAGGGCGGCCGCAAGGCACGCGAGCGCGATGTTCGATGCAGGGCCGGCCACGCTCACCAGGAGCTCGTCGCGCTTGGGGTGCTTGAGGTTGTTGAGGTAGACGGGCACCGGCTTGGCGAAGGCAAATACCGGACCGCCGGCCGCGAGCATAAGCAGCGGCAGGATGATGGTGCCAAACGGGTCGATATGGTTGAGCGGGTTGAGTGACACGCGCCCGCGCGATCGGGCCGTCTTGTCGCCGAGCGCCCAGGCCGCGGCAGCGTGTGCACTCTCGTGGATCACGATGCCAATGATGACGGCGATGGCGCTCGCGAGCAGGTTCATGAAGTAGCTGCTGGACATGGCGCTCCCCTAGCGGACGCGGCGCGAGGCGCGCGTGAGCAGGTAGTCAATTACAAACAGGATCACAGCGACGATGGCGTAATCCAGACGGAACACGCCACCAAAGGGCGAGGTGATGACGCCGTAGCCGGCGATGGCACTCGGCAGCGCGCGCGAAAGCTCAACGACAAAGCCGACGATCTGCAGCTTGGCGGTCAGGCCGCTAAAGCACAGCAGCACGGTCATCGCGCTCATAAAGATGCCGCAGATGCGACACGCGATGGCGATGATGCTCATCGCCACGGCAGCGGCCTTACGAGAGTTCACGCGCGGTCTCCTCTTCGATCTGGGTGGAAAGCTCGAGCCATTCGTCCTCGAGCTTGGGAAGCTCTTGCTTAAGGCCGTTATATTCCCCCAGCGCGGCGTTGAACTTATCCTGATCGGCATAAAGCTCTTCGCTGGCCATCAATTCCATAAGCTCGTCATAGCGGGCACGCTTTTTGTCAAGCTCCGTCTCGATTTTCTTGAGCTGGTTGCGCACGCCCTTGAGCTTTTTGTTGAGCGCAGCACGGGCCTGGGCCTCGGCACGCTT
>CALHJX010000316.1:0-1947 GCA_938033385.1 uncultured Collinsella sp.
TCCCCGGCCTTGACGACGAGTTCCGCGTCATCGTGTCTCCGTGGATCCTCTCCTCGCTGATCACCGATCGCCTTGCCGCTTACTACGAGACGGTCACCAAGCACAACCTCAACTACCGTCGTTACTATCACCAGTTCGACTACTAAGAGCAAATAACGTTTGTGTAATTGGGCCCCGCTCCTATATGGAACGGGGCCTCGTTTAGGTTGGAGAGTAATTATGAGCTACCCCCTGCTTGCCGTCATGAATATCAGCCATCGTTATTTTGACCTTGAGGAATTCTTTTCTTCGGCAGCGGCCTCGGGCTACACGTGTTGCGAGCTTTGGACCGGGGCGATGCATCTGTATGTCGATTGCCATGGATACGATTCGCTCGAGCAGGTGCGGGAGCTGTCGCAGCGGCATGGAGTTCGGATTGTGGGGCTTTGTCCCGAACAGAACAACCCCAAGCCGTGGAATATCGCGGCGCGCGGGAATGAGGCGCGTGCCCGCACGCTCGCGTACTTTAAGAACGTTGTGAATATCGCGGCGGAACTTGGAGCCGAGCAGGTCATGGTCTCGAGCGGCTGGGCATTTTTGAACGAGCCGATCGAGGACGCGTGGGGTCGCAGCGCCTCGATGCTGCGTGCGATTGCCGAGCATGCGGGAGAGCGCGGCGTGCGACTGGTGCTCGAGGCCCTACAGCCGGTTGAGTCGATGATCGTGAACTCGGCAGCCGATACGAAGCGCATGATCGAGGCGGTTGATCATCCGGCACTTAAGGCGTGTCTGGATTTGGGCGCTATGGCGGTGGCGGGGGATACCATCGACGATTATTTCGATCTGCTTGGCGATGATGTCGCCCACGTGCATTTTGTCGATGTTGCGGCAGATGGCACGACGCATCTTGCCTGGGGTGACGGCAACCGCGATATGCGCGCCGACCTGGACAGGCTGGTGGCGCGCGGCTATCGCGGAGTTGTTTCGGCCGAGACCTATGACTGGCGCTATTTTGCCAATCCTGCGGCGGCCGACGCTCAGGTTATGGCGGAATACCGACGCGCGATTGGCGCCTAAGTGGGGCAGGGCGCCGAGCTGGCGTTTGGCGAATTGTAGTCCGGCGCTCTCTGAGAAACGGGACAGGCTTTCCGCTTGAAGCCCAACCGGAAAGCCTGTCCCGGAACGAGCCTCCAGAATGAGATGTACTTTCCGTATGCGGTCCTATCCGGAAAGTACATCCCATTCCAAGCCCAAATTCCGGGACGCACTTTCCGCTGAAGACCTCAACCGGAAAGTACATCCCGTTCTGGACTGTAATTTCGGGATGCGGTTTCCGCCAGAAGTCTCAACCGGAAACCGCATCCCAGTTTTTGGCTGGCGGGCGGGATGTGCCTTCTCCTATGTTTCCAAATGAATACGGTGTGAGCGGCTGCGACGGATTTTCCCCGCAAGCACTCTAGTATGCTAAAGTACCCAGAAGACCGGCGGAGCTATGCCGGTCTTCTGTTCTATACGAAGCACAGCATGAGGAGGCTCACCAGATGACGGCCACACCGTGGGGATTCCGGGACATATTGCCCGAGGAGGCTCAGGCACGCGAGGAGATCGCATGTACGGTGAAGGGCTGCTTTAGGGAGCATCATTACCTTCCGGTCGAGACGCCGCTGCTCGAGGACAAGGGCTCGCTCGAGGAGGGCGGCCGCATTGCGGACACGCCGTTTAAGCTCTTTGATGACGACGGTCGCTTGCTGGTGGTTCGTCCCGATAACACGCTGCCGATCGTGCGCCTGGTTTCGACCCGCATGCGCGCGGCCGACCTGCCCCTGCGCCTGCGCTACGAGGCGCCGGTGGTTCGTGAGTGCCAGCGCAACGCCGGCGGCTCGCGCCAGTTTACACAGCTGGGCTTTGAGCTTATCGGTGCGGGTGATGCCGCGGGCGATGTCGAGATTGTCTCGCTCGTTGCCGCGG
>CALHJX010000317.1:0-9390 GCA_938033385.1 uncultured Collinsella sp.
ATTCAAAGAGGACGGCATGACCAGAAGGTCTATGCCGTCCTCTTTTCATGCCAATTTGTTCGCTCCGGCGCCCGCTCGCTGGCATTGCCAAAACATCGACGTTACCGTGGTCCAAACTAGTCATCGGGGACGTTCTTGTTTGACTAGTCGTTTAAGAACGTCCCCGATGACTATTTGAATTGCTAATTTGTGCGGGTTGTGGTTTTGTGAGCTGCGGGAATTTAAGATACTGTACAACTGTACGTTAATTCGTCTTCGTAGTATATTGCTACCCGCAAAACCCAATACCATTGTGCTCTGAGACGCTAAAGCGCCTACGTACAATGGTTGTCGATAGTACGATTCGATTCAACGACAGGATGGATGGTCATAGCGTGAGCCTCGGCAGCAAACTATCCAACGCAAAGGTCTCCTTTGCGATATTCAAGCGCGACATTAAGCGACTGCTTGTGAACCCCGTCGCCTTGGTGGTTACCCTTGGCGTGTGCGTTATTCCCTCGCTGTATGCCTGGTACAACATCGTGGCCAACTGGGATCCGTACGGAAATACTCAGGGCATCAAGATTGCCATCGCCAACAACGATCAGGGCACTCAGAACGACCTGGTGGGCGATCTCAACGCGGGCGACCAGGTCGTCGATCAGCTCAAGGAGAACGATCAGCTGGGCTGGACCTTCGTCGATTCGGCGGCCGATGCCAAGGAGGGCGTCGAGAGTGGTGAGTACTATGCGGCCATCGTAATCCCCAAGAACTTCTCGGATAACCTGGTTTCGATGCTCGACGGCAACTACCATCAGCCCAAGCTTACGTACTACGTCAATGAGAAGAAGAGCGCCATTGCACCCAAGGTTACCGACACCGGTGCAAGTACCATCGAGAAGCAGATCAACTCGGAATTTGTCTCCACGGTGGGCGAGACCGTTGCCAGTATTGCCAAGGATGCCGGAGTCGATTTAAAGGACAAGGCAACCCAGACTCAGGATTCGTTGGCAAGTTCTGTCTCCGAGGCATCCGATACCTTGGGCGAGGTGCGCGATTCGATTGGCGACATGAATGCCGCCATCGATAAGACGAGTGGCGCCATCGCCTCGGCCGATGCGGCACTTGCCGGCCTGCAGGGTCAGGCGCCGTCACTGACGCAGGCGATCTCTCAGGGTAACGACCTGCTGGGCGAAGCTCGCACCACGGCGGGCAACTCTATCGCCTCGCTCTCCAAGGCGCTCTCGGAAGGCAGCCTTGCGCTTACCAAGACGTCGGCCTCCGCGAACGCTGCCATCGGCAAGCTGACGGGCACGGTCACATCTACGACCACCCGTATCGACAACTCGCTCGAGTCTCTCCAAGCGACGATCGACCACAATAAGGCCGTTATCGGGCACTTAGAGATTCTCGCCAATGACACGTCGACAGGTTCCGAGGAAATTGACGCGCGCATTGTATCGACCATCGATTTGCTTCGAGAGCAGAATGAAAAGCTTCAGAGCATCAAGGACGGTCTGTCTGCGCAGTCGAGCGCCATGGCGAATGACGCCGCGGCTGTCTCGGGTGCCAGCGACGCTATCAATAACGCAATTCAGACCGGTGCGACCAACCTTGGCCAGGCCCAGACGGACCTGGGTCAAAACGCGCTGCCGAAGGCCTCGAGCGCGCTTGATTCCTTTGCCGCCGTCTCGGGTGATTTGACGGGTATCGTATCTGGCCTCACGCCCACGATTGCAAGCGCGCGCGGTACGCTTTCGCGGCTTAACGCTACGCTCGGCCAGGCCAAGACCACGCTGTCCCAGACCGATTCCTCGCTTGCCAAGGTCCAGGACAAGCTCGCAACCGCCGCCAACGACATCGCGGCGCTACAGACCTCCGAGTTCATGGGCGAGCTGGCCGACCTGATGGGCGTCGACGTCAATGACGTCGCAGACTTCATGGCATCTCCGGTTGAGCTCGCGTCCAAGTCGATCTATCCGGTTAAGAGCTTCGGCTCGGGCATTGCCCCGTTCTATACCAACCTGGCGCTTTGGGTGGGCGGCTACGTGCTTATCGCCATCTACAAGCTCGAGGTCGATCGCGAAGGCATCGGCAGCTTTACCGCGCGTCAGGGCTACTTTGGCCGCTGGTTGCTCCTGGTGATCCTGGGCGCGTTGCAGGCCATCATCGTTACGGTAGGCGATCTGGTGATTGGCGTGCAGTGCGTCAGCCCGCTGCTGTTCGTGCTGGGCGGCATCGCCATTTCGTTCACCTACGTCAATATCATCTATGCGCTGTCCACCACGTTTAAGCATATCGGCAAGGCTATCGGCGTCATTCTCGTCATCGTGCAGATCCCGGGTTCGTCGGGCATGTACCCCATCGAGATGATGCCCGGCTTCTTCCAGTGGCTGCACCCGCTGCTGCCCTTTACCTACGGCATTAATCTGCTGCGCGAGACGGTCGGCGGCATGTATTCGTTCAACTACCTGTTTAACCTGTGCATTCTGGGCGTGTTCTTGATCGTGGCGCTCTTTATCGGCCTGCAGCTGCGTCCGCTGCTGCTCAACCTTAACCTGCTCTTTGATAAACAGCTCTCCACGACCGGTATGATGATTTGCGAGTCCAACGACCTGCCGCGCCAGCGCTACTCGCTGCGCACGGCCATGCGTGTCATGCTCGATTCCGATTCGTACCGTCGCGAACTGCTCGATCATGCGGTCGCCTTTGAACATCGCTACCCGTACTACATCAAGGGCGGTTTTGCCGCCGTGGTGGGCGTTCAGGTCCTGCTCTTTGTCCTGTCGACGGTTCTCGATATCGACAATAACGGCAAGATCATCCTGCTTGTCATTTGGATCATCTCGGTTATTGCCATCTGCGGCTGGCTTATCAATATCGAATATATCCGCGCGAGCCTCAATACCCAGATGCGCATCTCGGCGCTTTCGGATGAGGACCTGCGTCGCGAGATGCGCGAACACACGGCCGCCATTCCTGCCGCCCGCCATATGTTTGGCCTCAACGCCAGCGAGCGTGGTGCCAAGGGCGGCGATCAGTCCACGGGCCGCTTGCCGCATATCGGTGCGCATCGTAAGGCTCAAGATGCCGACGGCGTTGACAACGTAAACGGAAACGACGGGGAAACCGCCCCGCTCAGCAAGCACTCCAAAGGAGGTGAGGCATAAATGAAGAACATCCTGCATTTGTTTAAGCGCGATGTCCAAAATGTGTCTCGCTCCGTGATCGGCTTGGTTGTCGTGATGGGCCTCATTATCGTACCGTGTCTGTACGCGTGGTTTAACATCGCCGGCAGCTGGGATCCGTACGGCAACACCGGCAATCTTAAGATCGCCGTGGTCAACACCGATGAGGGTTACGAGAGCGATTTGATCCCCGTCGAGGTTAACGTGGGCGAAAACGTGACCGCCACCCTACGCGGCAACGAGAGCTTCGATTGGGTTGTGCTCAACAATCGCGAAAAGGCTATCGAGGGCGTTAAGTCGGGCGCGTACTATGCTGCCGTCGTTATCCCCAAAACGTTTAGCGCTGACATGATGACGCTTTTCTCGACCGACGTGAAACACGCCGATATCGAGTTTTACGAGAACCAGAAGGCCAACGCCATTGCGCAGATCGTGACCGAGAAGGGTTCGAGCGCCGTTCAGAGCCAGGTTAACGAAACTTTTACCGAGACCATTACGAGCATCGGTCTTAAGACGGTGTCCAGCCTGCTCGATTACATGAGCACCGACCAGGTCAGCAACTTTATCGCCAACCTGTCCTCGACGCTTGGCGATTCGATTGAGGACCTGCGAGACGTTCAGGCAAATGCTTCGTCGCTGGCGGGCATTTTGAGCTCCACGTCCGATTCGTTGACGTCGGCGAGCGGTATGCTCCAGCAGACGGGTACGGTCGATGAGTCGACCAAGCAGTTGATGGAGCACGCCAAGAGCGGCATCAATGATTCCAAGGAAGCGCTCAAGGCCGCCAACGATGCCGTTGACGCGGCGATTGATGGAAGCGCGGGCTCGTTCGACAACGTGTCCGCCGAGCTCGCGAAGGCGTTCGATGCCGCGAACCAGCATGTCGACCTTACGGTGTCCCAACTCAACGATGCCGCTGCGGCTCTTAATGCGCGCGCCAAGGATATCGATGCGATGGCCGATCAGCTCCGCAGCCTTGCCGACCAGGTGAGCGATGAGAATTTGAAGGACGGCCTCAAGTCCGCCGCGACGTCGCTGGGCAGAATCGCCGTTGAGTACCGCAACAATGCCAAGGATCTGGCGGCCACCGCGAAGTCTCTCTCCGATAGCATGGCCGAGGTCAACAACTCGCGTGCCGAGGTCGATCAGGCCATCGCCGATGCCAAGGCCGGCATCGCGGGCGCCAAATCCGATTACGATTCCACGTTCTCGGTTAAGGCCAAGGAGCTCAAGAAGACCGTCTCGGGCATCCTAGACTCGCTCGATGGTATCTCGGGCAATCTGGATAGCGCCGTAGACGGCCTGACCGACGCATCCGGTTCGCTCGCGAAGGGTCTCTCCAAGGCCGCAAGGCTCGTCAACAAGGCTTCCGATCAGCTGGGCGAGGCGTCGGACAAGATCAGTGCCTTTAAGGACGAGCTTGATAGTGCTCTGATATCGGGTGACCTGGCCATGATTAAGACAATGATTGGCAGCGACCCCGATGCCCTCGCCGTGTCGCTTTCCGGCCCCGTTGCGCTCGATCGCAAGCCGGTCTATCCGATCCGCAACTACGGTTCGGCCATGGCGCCGTTCTATACGATTTTGTCGCTGTGGGTGGGCTCGATCGTACTGGCGGCCATGATGAAGGTCTCGGTTGACGATGAGCTTATCAACGAGCTCATCCCCGTGCGTCTGCACGAGATCTACCTGGGTCGCTACCTGTTCTTTGGCGGTCTGGCTCTGCTGCAGGCAACGCTCGTGTGTGCGGGCGACATTCTGTTCTTTGGCATTCAGTGCGACGACCCGCTGCAGTTTGTGCTGGCGGGCTGGGTCGCGAGTCTCGTGTTCTCCAATATCGTCTACACGCTTACGGTATCGTTTGGAGATATCGGCAAGGCGCTCGCCGTCGTGCTGCTGGTCATGCAGGTCGGCGGTTCGGGCGGTACGTTCCCCATCGAGATGACCGGTCCCGTGTTCCAGGCGATCTACCCGTTCCTGCCGTTTACCCACGGCATCAACGCCATGCATGCTGCCATGGCCGGCGCCTACCATATGGAGTACTGGGTTGAGTTGGGCATTCTGGCGAGCTATCTGATTCCGTCGCTGGCCCTGGGCGTCGTCTTCCGCCGCCCGGTCATCAAAGCCAACGACTGGATCATCGAAAAGCTGGAATCAACCAAATTGATTTAATGCAGCGACGTAAACGCCGTCGGAACATCGAGGCCTTCCAACCCGATGCTTTAGCGTAGTGAATTGCACGGGTTGCTTGGTTGTTGTTACAGTAGCGGGGCGTGCCGGGGGTCCGGTGCGCCCCGTTTTTATTTGACCATGAGGCGGCACGCAGCCATACGCGTGCGGACACCACGCCCAGATTGAGTGCGAGGATGTTCCATGGCCCAATACGCTGCCAACGAAATCGAGAACTTGCCCGATAGCCCTGTAGCCCGTGAGGATTTGGGCGCGGGCGGTATTCCCCGGGGCGCCGGCGCACGCTCTCCGCTGTTCTGGAAGGTTCTGCTCCTTTCGGTGGCGGTCATCTGGGGCTACTCCTTTACCACTATGAAGGACGCACTCGGCACCATTCCGGTGTTCGCGCTGCTCTATGTACGCTTTCTGCCCGCAGCGTTGGTCATGTTTGCCGTCTTCCACAAGCGCATCATTGCACATTTCAACGCTCGCAACCTGATCGTTGGCCTGAGTATGGGCGTGCTCATGTGGGCGGCCTATGCGTTGCAGACGGTCGGTCTGGCACATACTACGGCGGGCAAGAATGCTTTTTTGACGGGCACGTACTGCATCCTTGTGCCGTTCGCGAGCTATTTTCTGAGCGGCGAAAAACTCACCCGCTATAACCTGGGCGCGGCACTGCTGTGCTTGGCGGGCATTGGTTTGGTGGCGCTCGATAGCGTTGAATTCAACATCGGTGACGTCATTACGCTGGCGGGTGCGGTCTTTTTCGCCATCCAGATGGCGGTGACCGCCAAGTACGGTCGCAAAATGGACATCAACGTCATCACGTTTTGGATGTTTGTGGGCAACGGCGTGCTGAGCCTGGCAACGTCGCTGCTATTCGAGACCCAAGCGCCTCTGTCCGTGTGGACGCCGAGCTTTATCACTGCGATGGCGTTTCTCTCGGTGGGCTGCACATGCGTGGCTCTGCTCATCCAAAACGTCGGCTTGGCGCATGTCCCGGCTTCGACGGGCTCGCTGCTCCTTTCGATGGAGTCCCCTTCGGGCGTGTTGTTTTCGGTGCTGCTGATGGGGGAGGCGCTCACCTCGCGTCTGCTCGCCGGCTTCGTGCTTATCTTCCTGTCGATTATCTTGAGCGAGACTCACTTCGATTTTTTGCGCAAAAAGCCGCGCCCGCAATTGTAAACAACTTGTTGCGCCGCCCTCCCGGGGCGGCATTTTTTATGCGTCACCCTTAAAGTAATACCATGCACTTTACGCTATCAAAGTGCTTGCTGCAAAAACGTTACTGGGGGGCATCTATGGCACCAGCACTGTCCGATCTTCAACCGCAATCAGCGCCCAAGGCCACCGCGGCGGCGCAGGCCGCTATCGGTGACGGTCTTGTTGCAGAAGCTCAGGCTTTTGCAGACGAGCTCGCTGCGTGGCGACACGATTTACACCAGATGCCCGAGCTGGGTAATAGCCTCCCGCAGACCTCTGCGTATATTCAAGTGCGCCTGACCGAGATGGATATCCCATTTGCCACGCTCGTCGATGGTTCCTGTGTTGTGGGCCTTGTCGGCGCCGGTGCCGCCGCGGCCCAGGGCAATGGCGTCTGCACGGACGAACAGGCCGGTACGGTCGTTATGCTGCGTGGCGACATGGATGCCCTGCCCGTTGCCGAAGAGTCAGGCGAGCCTTTCGCCTCTACGAACGGCTGCATGCACGCATGCGGACACGATATGCACGCGACGGCGCTGCTTGGTGCAGCCCGTATGCTCAAGGCGCGCGAGGCAGAGCTTGTCGACGCCAATGCCACGGTTAAGTTGCTGTTCCAGCCGGGCGAGGAAACCTTTGAGGGGGCACGTGTTGCCATCGCCGATGGTCTGCTGCAGAACCCGCGTCCCCAGGCCGCCTTTGCCATGCATGTCAATAGCCAGTCGCCGCTTGGCCTGGTGCTCTACGGCAGCCCGGCGCTCTCGGGCGTGTACGGTTTTCGCATCACGCTTCAGGGCAAGGGTGGCCATGGCTCGAGCCCCGAGATCTGCATCGACCCCATCACGGCCGGCGTCCATGTGCATCTGGCGCTTCAGGAGCTCATCTCCCGCGAGGTGCCGGCGGCCAAGGAGGTCGCGCTTACCGTTGGCAAGTTCGCCGGCGGTCAAGCCGCAAATGTCATCCCCGACACTTGTGTGCTCGAGGGAACGCTGCGCGGCTTCGACGTCGAGCTCATGGAACACCTCAAGACCCGCATCGCGGAGGTCGTCAAAGGTGTTGCCACGACCTATCGTACGCCGGCGACTATCGAGACGCTCTCGGATGTTCCCCCGCTCGTACTCGATGACGACATGACCCAGGCTTCGCTTGGCTATGTGGGTGCGACGCTGCCCCAGGCCGCCTTCTTGCCGCTGTTCCATGCCATGGCGAGCGAGGATTTTGCGCTTATCTCGAGCGAGATACCGAGCGCGTACTTTACGATCGGCGCAGCTGTGACCGATACGGACGAGCATTTTGCTCAGCACCATCCCAAGGCACGCTTTAGCGATGCCGAGCTGCCGCTCGGCGCCGCGGCTTATGCGGCAGTCGCTTTGGGCTATATCGCCGACCACCGCTAGCACCCAACCTTGCCTTTCAAGCCTGCGGGCATGGCCATAAGGCCTATGCTCTTGTCTTTCAAGGCAATCTTGGGCACCGTGGGCGCCATCGTCTCGGGCGTGCCGTTCGATGCCACGGGCTCCTTTGCGAGCGCCTGGATTGTGTGCCTGGCGTGCTCCGTGGTCATGCTCGTGTTCCTGCTGGCATCCGAGCCCATCGCCGCCAGGCTGCGCGCGAGCGTGGCGGGGGAGTAGACGTCCGTCGCTCTTTTCTGTTCGCCCCGTTCTGCCCGTGGCTGCCCGGGAAGCCGAATGGATACTCGTACCATCATTCGGTTTCCAAGGCGGCTACGGGCCTACGAAATGAGCCGTTTTCTTCCGTCCCCAACAGATCACGTGATCCGAAGGGGACGGAGGAAAACGGATCACATGCCGCGGCGGCGCGTCTGGCCGAACGAGTCCCCATACCCTCGTTCGGTCAGGCGCGCCGCCGCGTTGCTGCTTTGTGCCGTGTAATGTCCACTACCTATGACGCGATACAAAAGAAAGGTGTTTGCCCATGCAGGCACAGAAGGCGGAGGGAACCCGCGACCTTATCGGCGCCGAGATGCGCGCCTGGCAAAAGATGCAGCAGATTGCGGCCGGCGTGTTCGAGCCGTTTGGTTTTAAGCCCATCGAGACGCCCGCGATCGAGCAGGTTGATGTGTTTGTCCACGGTATCGGCCAGTCGACCGACGTCGTGCGCAAGGAGATGTTCCGCGTGTTTAGCGGCGCCAACCTGGAGCGCGTCTTTACCGAGGGTACCGATACCAAGCTCAAGCCCAAGCAGCGCCTGGCCCTTCGTCCCGAGGGCACGGCCGGCGTGGTGCGCGCCGTCGTGGAGAACAACCTGGTGCCCCAGGGCTCCACGCCGTTTAAGGCCTATTACGCCGAGGCCATGTTTCGTGGCGAGCGTCCCCAGAAGGGTCGCCTGCGCCAGTTCCATCAGGTGGGCATCGAGTGGCTCGGCGCTCCCGATCCGGCTGCCGACGCCGAGTGCATCATCATGCTCATGGAGTTCTACAAGCGCCTGGGCTTCGATCTGTCCAAGCTTCGCCTGCTTATTAACTCGATGGGCGATGCGCAGTGCCGTCCGGCATATCGCGAGCAGGTCAAGCAGTTTATCCTCGATCACGCCGACGAGATGTGCGACGAGTGCCGCGAGCGCGCCGAGCTCAACCCGCTGCGCGCCTTTGACTGCAAGAACGACCATTGCCGCGAGATCATGGCCGACGCCCCACTGATGGGCGACAACCTGTGCGATGAGTGCCGCGAGCACTACGAGCAGGTCAAGCGCTATTTGGATGCGGCGGGTATCGAGTATGTAGAGGATCCCACCCTGGTGCGCGGCCTGGACTACTACACCCGTACCGTCTTTGAGGTCGAGGCCCCTGGTGCCGGCGTCGGCTCCATCGGCGGCGGCGGCCGCTACGACG
>CALHJX010000318.1:0-6940 GCA_938033385.1 uncultured Collinsella sp.
GCCTCCGTCTTCACGAGATAGCCCTCGGCCTCGAGGTCGGCCACGATCGCAGCCTCGCCCTCGGAGTGCTTACCGCCGCGCATGCCGGTGTACTTGCCGGACTGGACGAGCGTGCCCTCGGCAGCGTGAGCGCAATCCCAGTCGACGGTCTCGGCATGGAAGGTATCGATGGTCTCGCCGCTGGCCTCGACGGCAGCACGATCGTCATCGTCCAGGATGATCGGCACGATCGGCAGGTCGTACTTACGGGCAAACTCAAAGTCGCGCTGGTCGCCACAGGGAACGGCCATGACGGCACCGGTACCGTAGTCGGCAACGACATAATCGGCAACCCACACGGGGACCTTCTCGCCGTTGACGGGGTTTACCACATAGCGGCCCGTGAAGGCACCGTGCTTCTCGAGGGTGCCCTGGGCACGCTCGACGGCAGAGATATGCTTGGAGTCCTCGACGATCTTAGTGACGGCCTCCTCGTACTCCGTGCCCTCGACGAGCTCGTGCAGGCCGGCGTACTCGGGAGCCAGGACAAAGAAGGAGACGCCAAAAAGGGTATCGGCACGCGTGGTGAAGACGGTGATCTTGCCCTCATCGCCCTCGATGGGCTCGCCATCCTGGTCGCACAGGGTAAAGTCGACCTCGGCGCCCTCGGAGCGACCGATCCAGTTGGCCTGCATCTGCTTGACGCGCTCGGGCCAGCCGGGGAGCTTCTCCAGGTCGTCGAGCAGCTCCTGGGAGTACTCGGTGATCTTGAAGTACCACTGCTCAAGGTCGCGCTTCTCGGGCTCGGTGCCGCAGCGCCAGCACTTACCCTCGGTGACCTGCTCGTTGGCCAGAACGGTCTTGCAGTTAGGGCACCAGTTGACCGGGTTCTTCTTGCGGTAGACCAGGCCCTTTTCCCACAGCTTCTCAAAGATCCACTGACCCCAGCGGTAGTAGTCGGGGCTGCAGGTCTTGACCATGCGATCCAGATCGTAGGAGAAGCCCATGCGCTTCATCGTGGCGAGCGCCTGGTCCATGTTCTTATACGTCCAGGCAGCAGCCTGCGTGTTGTGCTTGATGGCGGCGTTCTCGGCAGGCAGGCCAAAGGCGTCAAAGCCGATGGGGTGCAGCACGTCATAACCGCGCATGCGGGCCTGACGGGCCATGGCATCGCCGATGGTATAGTTGCGCGCGTGGCCCATATGCAGGTCGCCCGACGGATACGGGAACATCTCGAGCACGTACTTCTTGGGCTTGCTGTCGTCGGTGTCGACGGCAAAGAGGTTGGAATCCTCCCAGGCCTTCATCCACCTGGACTCAATGGCCTGCGCGTCGTAGGCAGGGATCTCGTCCTTATGATCTGTGCAATCGCACATATCAGCTCCTTTTAACTTGATTGGGGCCGGTCGGCTAGGCTTTACTCGCTGCTGCGGACAGTCCTGCTCGCACGAAGGCCACATTAAGTGGCCTTCGGCTCGTGCGGAACTTGCAGCGAGCAAAGCCTAGCCGCCCGACCCTAGGGTTAACTTGGATGATTCTAGCAAATACAACAAGCGAGATGCCTGCGACTTGCAGGCATCTCGCTTTATCTAAATAACGTGGTTGTGGATCAACCGCTAATTGTTACCAGCCCAAGCATGGTCGGGTTTTCCAAGTGCCGCAGATTGCCGTGAAAGAGGAGCGACGCGTACTTTGGTACGCGAGCGACGGTTTGAACGGCAAGGTGCGGTGCTTGGGAAAGCCGCTTAGCGGTAGCTGACGCTCTGTTGGGAATCCTTGACGACTACGTCGTGGGCGCCGCCTTCGACGATTGAGGTCGAGCTCACCAGGGTCAGGCGTGCCTTTTCCTGGAGCTCGGGGATCGAGAGGGCACCGCAGTTGCACATCGTGGACTTGACCTTATAGAGCGTGCCGCCCACGCCGTCCTTGAGGGAACCGGCGTAGGGAACGTAGGAGTCGACGCCCTCGACGAAGCTAAGCTTCGCGGCGCCGCCCAGGTCGTAGCGCTGCCAGTTGCGAGCACGCGCAGAACCCTCGCCCCAGTACTCCTTCATGTACTGACCGTTCACGTTGACGCGCTCGGTCGGGCTCTCGTCAAAGCGGGCGAAGTAACGACCCAGCATCATAAAGTCTGCACCCATGGCAAGGGCGAGCGTCATGTGGTAATCGTAGACGATGCCGCCATCGGAGCACACGGGCACGTAGACGCCGGTCTCCTCGTAGTACTCGTCGCGAGCGCGGCAGACGTCGATCAGCGCGGTGGCCTGGCCACGGCCGATGCCCTTGGTCTCACGGGTGATGCAGATGGAGCCGCCGCCGATACCAACCTTGATGAAGTCGGCGCCGCAGTCTGCCAGGAAGCGGAAGCCCTCGGCGTCGACGACGTTGCCGGCACCGACCTTGACGTCCTCGCCGTAGTTGGCGCGGATCCACTCGATGGTGCGCTTCTGCCACTCGCTGAAGCCCTCGGAAGAGTCGATGCACAGGACATCGGCACCGGCCTCGATGAGCAGCGGCACGCGCTCGGCATAGTCGCGGGTGTTGATACCGGCACCGACCATGTAGCGCTTGTCGCCGTCGAGCAGCTCGTTGGGGTTGGTCTTGTGGCTGTCGTAGTCCTTGCGGAAGACGATGCCCATGAGGTGATCGTAGTCGTCGACGATGGGCAGGGCGTTGAGCTTATTGTCCCAGATGACGTCGTTGGCAACCTTAAGGCTGATGTTCTTGTCGCCCACGATGAGCTGCTCACGCGGGGTCATGAACTCGGAGACCTTCGTCTGGTGGTCATCGCGGCTGGGGCGATAGTCACGGCTGGTGACGATGCCCAGGAGCTTACCCTTGGGAGTGCCGTCGTCGGTGACCGGCATGGTGGAGTGGCCGGTCTTCTCCTTGAGCTCGATGACCTGCTCCATGGTCATGTCAGGGGTCAGCGTGGAATCGGACTGAACGAAACCAGCCTTGTGATCCTTGACGGCCTTGACCATGGCGGCCTCGGACTCGGCGCTCTGGGAACCGTAAATGAAGGACAGGCCGCCCTCGGTAGCGAGCGCGACACCCATGTCGACGCCCGAGACGGACTGCATGATGGCGGAAACCATGGGGATGTTCAAGGTGATTGCCGGCTTCTCACCGCGCTTAAAGCGGGTTAGCGGCGTTTTAAGAGAGACGTTGTTGGGGATGCACTGCGAGGACGAGTAACCAGGGACCAGCAGATACTCCGAAAACGTGTGGGACTCACCGGGAAAGAACGTAGCCATGTTTCTCCTTTTTCCATGCGACCGGTCGGCTGCAGGCCTCGTAGGACCCAGCCCAACCTTGGGCGCCCAATACTGGGGAAGTATCTTAACGCACTTTGACTGCTACAATGCATGATTTAAGAAGAGCACACGAGGGTTTGACGCAGGCTTTGCGTTTGCCCAGCAAACACTTTAGCGGGGAGACGTGGAGCACATGGAGTACAAGACGACGGCAAAGTTGGTCATTCAAGCGTGCGACAAAGATCTGCCGGGCGTGTTCGGCCACGGCTGCGTCTTACTGCTGCAGGGTATTGCCCGCGAGCACTCGCTCAACCGCGCCGCCAAGAGCATGGGCATGGCGTATTCCAAGGCCTGGCGCATTGTAAACGAGGCCGAAGGCCAGCTGGGCTGCAAGCTCATCGAGCGCGACGGCGCCCGCGGATCCACGCTCACCCCCGCCGGAGAGCGAGCCATAGCGGCCTACGAGGAGCTGCAGACCGACATCAACAACGTCATCGCCACCAAAGCCAACGCCCTCATCGCAAGTATCAAAGAGTAGCCAATTTGGGACGGGGCTTTTTAGCTACCCAACCCCTTCTCATAAGTTGCGGAGGGCATTATCTAGGGTGGAGGCCACGATCAAGGGGTCGTCGGTACCGGCGAAGAGGCGGATGGTGCTCCCCTGCTTGCCGCGTGGGGCCGAAAGACGCGTCGTTGCGCGGCCGGCAGGCGATGTGCGAAACTCCCCCGGCAAAGCGACGAACAGCTCTCCCGCGCTACGCTCGATAAGGTCAAATTCAACTGCCGGGCCAAAACCATGCTCGAGGTTTCCCGTTGCAACCGCATGGTCGGGATGCGAGCTCAGCCCGGGATAGCGCACGTTGCGCACCATCTCGTTGGCGGCCAGATACTCGGCCAGCGCACGTGCGCGGTCGAAGTGTGCCTGCATGCGGACATCGAGCGAGTCCGGTCCCCGCTCCAGCACACCGGCCTCGTCAGCAGTCAATTCAAACTTGGCCAAGCCACGGCCCTCAAGCAGGACATGCGCGCCCTCGGCCGCGGCATCCACACGATGGCGCTTGAGCTGCGAGCGCGCGACCGAAGCGGAAACGAGATTGCGCGGAGCCATACCGGCGCACACGCGATCGAGCGCCTCGAGCGACAGCGCAGAACCCAGCCGCAGCGGATCGCAGCCAAAAGCCGACGCCACGGTGTTGTCCACAACCAACAGCGCGCGGGCATCGCGAGGCGCGCGACCCAGAGCGCGCAGATCGGGCACACGCAGACCAAACCCGCCGATGGAGATGACGAACCACCACAAGTGCGGACCCTCGACATCAAACGAAGCATCAAAGCCCTCGGACGCAGCGGCAAACGCCTCGGCGGACGGCGAGCCCACCAGCGCGACATCGCAACCATCAAAGCCGTGCGCAAACGCATCGGCAAAGTCATCGGCAAAGGCAACCAGGCGATCGCCGGGACGCACAATCTCCAGCTGCGACAGCGCCGCCGGCACATGCAGGGCCGCAACAAGACGCGCCTCACGCGCGCCAGCCCTTGCAGCCCAGGCCTCTTCTAGCTGTTGCACATCCACACGGCACCGTCCCTTCATAAGCAAAAACCCACGATACGGGTGTTCCCCGCATCGTGGGCAACGGCTGCAGTATAGCGCCGATATACGACGAAACGCCTAGATATTGAGCGCGTGATAGGTCACGCTCGCACCCGGAGAGTCAACGGTCACACCATAGGTCTCGGGATAGATGCGCGTCGAGAACACGAGCGCGCCATCGTTCACAAACACCTCGACCGACGAGACATCGCCAACAATGCGCACGTTACGAACCTCGTCGACGGGCTCCCAACGCACGGTGCGACCGCAGCCGGCAGAAGCGCGACCCTCATCGGTAAATCGCATCTCAAAGCGCGAGGGCAGTTCGCCCTCAGCGGGCACAAACGCCAGCTTCAGCTCGCCATCAACGGTCGCGGTAAATGCGCCGTCGACACCGTCGACAACAACGTCAAAGCAGGTATCGCCGGCAACCTCCAACGAGCCCTCCCCCACACGCACCGAGGCATAATGGCGCTCGATCTCTCGTGCCGGCTGCTGCAGCACCACGCCGCCGGCGACCACAGAGGCCCCGGCTGTGAGCTCACGCGGCACCGTCATGCAGTGCTGCCAGCCGCACGCTACGGTGGGCGCGTTGTCATAGGTCGGCTCATCGGGCATGCCCATCCAACCGATCAGAATGTGGCGACCGTCCTCGGCCGTAAACTCCTGCGGAGCATAGAAATCAAAACCGGCGTCCCACAGACGGAACTCGCCCAGATCATAGACGCCATCACCACCGGTAATGTCGCCCGTTACAGGCATGTAGCCCGCTGCATACACATTGCCGCGGTCCCAACGGTCGCCCTCGAGCCCCTGGGGAGAGAAAGACAGAAACCTTGCCGGCACGCCGCCATCCGCCTCAAGCTCCAGATACCCCGGGCACTCCCACATAAAGCCAAAGCGCTCGGGCGTAGACACGCGGCTCTCGAGCTCCCAACTCAGCATATCGGCCGAGCCATACACCAGGATCTCGCCCACATCGCGCCCGGCACCCTCGCCGTGCATGGCGCAAAATCGACTATCGACATGCGGCCCATCCACGCGACGACGCGCGCCCAGCACCATGTGATAACGCCCGTCCGCGTCATGCCACACCTTGGGATCGCGCACATGGCAGGTCAAATCCTCGGGATAATCCTCGGACGCCAGCACCACGCGCTTTTGGCTGAACTCCCGACCGACAAGGCCATCAACGCTCTCGACATAAACAGTATCGGCGCGGCGGCCGGTATTGACGTAGTCGTATGTGCCGTCCGCATCGGAAAGCTTAACGTTGCCCGTATAGAGCACGCGAATGCGACCGTCCTCGGCAAGCGCGGAGCCCGAATACACACCGTGGCAATCGAACGGCTCGTCGGGCAGCAGCGGAGCGCCAACATAGTCCCACGTCATAAGATCGCGGCTCGTCGCATGGCCCCAGGCCTTAACGCCACCCCCGACATCGAACGGCGCATATTGAAAATAGGCATGGAACACGCCGCCCGCCTGACAAAGACCATTGGGATCGTTGAGCCAGCCCGCCGGCGGCATAATATGGAAGCGCTGGCCATACGCGCCATGACCGCACTCAGAGGCGGCAGCGTCAACAGCGGCAACCAGCTTTGCAAGGTCGCGACCAAGTGCATTAGACATATCAAAGTCCTAACGGATCGAAAGTAACAAAGCACCAGAGATCGGCACCAGATGCGGGGAACACCCGCGAGCATACAGCCCGCGGGCATTCCCTTAATCAAAAGCTCTTAGGCCTGCTCGGAAGCCTTGGGCTCGTCCTTGTACAGGACAAACGAGACGGCAAAGGAAACCAGCGCGGCGACCGCAAACATGATCGCGTACTGCACGGGCTGGGCCAGGCACAGCAGGATACCGAAGATACCGGTAACGCCCGTGCCGGAGGCGGCCAGCGAAGTGAGCGCGCAGACCAGGGCACCGCAACCGCCGCCGATGCAGCCGGCGATGAAGGGCTTAAAGAAGCGCAGGTTCACACCAAAGATGGCAGGCTCGGTAATGCCCATGAAGGCGGACAGGGCCGAAGGAAGCGCCAGGCCCTTGATCTTGGCATCGCGGGTCTTAAAGGCAACGGCGAGCGCGGCACCACCCTGGGCGATGTTGGCAG
>CALHJX010000319.1:0-2316 GCA_938033385.1 uncultured Collinsella sp.
GAGCGGCTTCGATGATGAGAGTGCGCTTTGGGATTGTCCGGAGCGCCTTTCGTCGAGGTTCGCGTGCTCTATCTCAAGTGGCTTTGTCTGATTCCCGTCAGTCTCGTAATGGCGATCGTTGGCCGCGTGCTTGCGCCGGTGCTCCCTTTCTTTGTGCAGGCTGACGGCTATTTGCCGCGTTGGCTCTGGTGGTTCCAGACGCCGGACAATCCCTGCGACGGGGATAAGGGGCATTGGGAGCGTTGGCCCGATACGTCCGCCTGGGGGACTTACAAACGCCGCGTGGCGTGGTTCCTCCGGAATGTCGCTTACGGGTTCGACATTGGCGTTTTGGGACAAAAGACCATTCCCGGCGATTGTCGCGACATGCAGGGGCAGGACGGCGTTTCGGATCAGCCTCGCGGCAAGAGCGGGTTTTGGGTCAAACGCGTCTATCGCGGCGAAAAGTTGGTTTGTTGGCACGCCTATCTCATCAGGCAGTGGAGCTTCTGGCCGGAAAAGTGCTTTCGCCTCTCGATGGGGTGGAAGCTTTTTAGCTTTGACGGCTCGAAAGAGGAAGTTCATCAGCTGACGAACTACTGCAACCCGTTCAAAAGTTTTGTTCAAAAGTGAGGAGGCCGTAATGACTAAGGCAGAAGTAATCGCAGAACTGAAGGCGCTCGGCGTCAACGTCAACGGTCTGACGAATGAAGCGCTCGAAAAGCTCGGCACGTGGCTCGACGGTCAGAAAGCGCAGCTCGATACCGATACCAGACGAAAGGTGCGCGCTTTCTGGGGTCCTGTGGGTTTTGTGGTTAGCCTCGTCGCCGGCTTTTTCCTGCACGCCCTCATCGGGTGAGGCTGTGCACGACATGCTCCCCAGAGGAGCTGAGGCGGCAATGACTGTGCTAGGCGCGTGGCTTGGCGTCATTTGGGGGGCAACTCTCCAAAGCGTCGCGCCGCTCGTTTGGTGGTTCTTCATCTTCGTGATTGCCGACTTCATCACGGGGATCTGGGCGGGTTGGAAAGAATCCGGGAGCATTACACCGGGCAAGCTCTGGTACGGGATGACGAAAAAGGCGCTGTCTTTCGCGATCATCATCCTGGCGCATGGGCTGGACGTGAGTTTCTGGTACATCCTGCATGACATGCCGGTCTTCCAGTCGATCACGTTGTGCGCCTATGCCTGCGGGGAGTTCGCCTCAGTAGTGAAGAACATCGAGCGCATGGGGTACGGTGGCGCTCTGCCGCCCGCTCTGCGCAGCTTGTTCACGTCGCTCGACAGTCGGCTCGAGCACTTGGTCGATAAAAAGCTCGACGACGTGGGCTTGCGCGACAAGTCCGACGACGATCGGCTACATGGAAAGTGAGGTCTAAATGACGGTACGCGGCATTCGCAATATGAACCCGGGGAATATCCGCCTGGGGGAATCGTGGCTCGGGCTTCGCACGAAGCAAACTGACCCTGATTTCTGTCAGTTCACGTCGATGGTTTATGGGTGCCGGGCGCTCCTGAAGCTCCTGCGCACCTACGTCGAGAAGCGCGGGTGCACGACGATTAGAAAGGTCGTCGAGCGCTGGGCTCCCCCCTCCGAGAACGACACGACGAGCTATGTCCTGTCGGTTGCGGCCGCCTGCCGCCGGGACGCTGACGAGCGCCTACCCGTGGACGTTGATCCTCTCATCTACCTCGATCTCGCGCGGGCTATCGCGCGGCACGAGTGTGGTCCTGAGGCCGAAGGTATCGGGGATGACGTGTGGGAAGCGGCCGCCAAAGAAGCGGGCATTTAAGTCATTCTGCGTTGGACTTTGAACCGAAATGAGTGCGCGGCATGAATCAGAAAGTCATAATCGCCGCCGCCGTCGTTGCGGCCTTCATCGGGGGCTACCAGTACGCGGCGGCACTTTACGAGCGAGACGCTGCGGACTTGCGGGAGTCTGAGGCTGTTGCGCGGGCAGAACAAGGGAGAAAGGCTTATGCGAAATTGGTTGCGTCAATGGACGCTCTTGCCGATCTACGTGGTGAGCTTGCTGACGCTCGCGCTGATGCTGACAGCGTGCGCAGGGCCTACGCGGTACGTGAGCGAAGACAAAGCGCCCCTGCCTGCAGTGCTGGGCGAGCCGCAGTCTCCGCGTGCGAAGGACTTCTCAGAGAAAGTGTCGACCTTCTCGGAGAAGGTAGAGGCTTACTTCAAGAGTCAGCCCGTGTTCACGACGCCGCAGTAACGGCGCACGGGCAGTAAGCGTGACAGATTGTCACGGTTTGACGCCTTAGCTAGAACGGCAGGGACTTCGAGTTGTCAAGAAAATCTTTACAACTCGCCTGTCCTCAGTTAT
>CALHJX010000320.1:0-4019 GCA_938033385.1 uncultured Collinsella sp.
AATCTTTAAAGGATTTCAACTACTTGCTTTCTCTCGACCGTCGTTATACCAAGACCGAGAGCGAGATTTTCCGTTAGAAGGCACCTACCATCGGCGCAAGAAGTCTTTTGCCGCGCAGTTTGTCGTGGCGCTTGACGATGTGACGCCGGTCGTTGTCGAGGGAAAGCAGAAAGCCCAGATTCCCTTCAGCCGTGTCTCACTGCCCCCAACGTATGTGCTCGAGACCTCCGAGGGCAACTTTCAGGTGGGTTACTTTCTCCGCGAGCCCATCCTTGATCGCGGTGAAGCAGAAGACCTTTCAAAAGCGATCATCGCTTCGGGGTTAAGCGATCCCGGCGCGGGCGGCCCCTGCGCGCGCCTGATGCGACTGCCGATCGGATGCAACGGAAAGTATCAGCCTGAATTCCGCTGCCGTTTGAGATTGTGGGCACCAGAACGCCACTACACCATTGATGAGCTACGCGAAGGGCTTCAGATACGTTTCCTCGGCGCGTCACGCGTCAAACAGCCAACGGCTGGTTTGCTAGGCAACGCCCATCAACCCGCCGCAGAAGGTAATGCGGTCTACACGCCTGCGCCGACGACGAACATCGTACTTCTGGCCCTAAGCGAACGCGGTCTATTGAAGCGCGAAGTTGCGCCCGGTAAATATGAGCTGACTTGCCCTTGGGTCAATGAGCATACGGGTCAGGTCGATAGCGGCGCAGTCTATTGGGTTCCGGATGAGAATCACCCCCATGGTGCCTTCAAGTGCCAGCACGGGCATTGCATTGGGCGCGGCATCTCGGAGCTGCTGGATTACTTGGGCATCGATCATGAAGCAGCGCTTATGAAGGCGCGCATTACGACCGCGCCGGGCGAGGTCAATCGCATCGTTGCGGCGGCCGAGACGGAACTCGCGCGAACCGAACTCTACTTTCAGCGCAGCGGGCGCGTCGTTCGGCTTGAGCGATCGTCGATTACAGGTAACTTACAGCTTCAGGAAGTCAATGCCAACAGCTTGCTTGTGGATTTGTCAGCACTGACGCGCTGGCAGCATTACGACGGGAGATCAAAGAAGGTCGTTCCCTGTGATCCTTCGCCCAAGTATCTGTCAGCCATCCTTGAAAGCGGGCGACATCAAGCGTTGCCTGAAATCATCGGCATTGCAAGGCAGCCCATGATTGATGGGCGCGGCAGGGTTTCAAAGAAGGCGGGCTATAACGCTGCTAACAAGCTCTACGCGGATTTTGATGAACGCGCATACGAGGTGCTGGATAGCCCAACGCAGGAAGACGCACTCAAGGCGCTTGCTGAGCTTGAAACGCTGCTGGAGGAATTCCCCTTTGAAGCCGAGTGCGACAAGAGTGCAGCCCTCTCCGCCATTTTGACGGCAGTGGTTCGCTCGCAGCTTAAGTTGGCTCCGATGATCCATGTGCAGGCGCACTTGCCGGGGTCAGGGAAGTCGTATCTAACGGCGTTGATTGCAGCTTTCGCCACGGGCGACGAAGTGGCGGCGTCGAGCTTTCCCAAGGACGATGAAGAGTGCCGGAAGTTCCTTCACTCACAGCTGCTTGCATCGCCCGCAGCCATCATCTTCGACAACCTGACGACAGACATCTACGCCTTCAAAAGCCTCTGCATGGCGATTACAGAGCCCACATTCAACGCGCGCATTCTTGGTTCGAGCCGCACGGCAGAGGCGAGCACGCGAACGCTGATCCTGTCAAGCGGCAACAATGTCGGCCCAGTCGAGGATATGACAAGGCGAGTACTGACGATCTATCTGAATCCGGCCGAGCCAAATCCCGCGGAACGGACGTTTCAGCATCCGAATCTCATTGACGAGTTGAGAGCAAATCGCGCTCATTTTGTATCGTGCGCGCTCACAGTGATTTCGGCATGGATGCTTGCAGGCCGGCCGCGCACAAATTGTATGAAAACGCTCAATTCCTTCATGCAATGGGGCGAGTGGTGTCGCCTGCCGTTGCTCTGGCTGGGGCGAAGCGATCCGGCAACTCGCTTGTTTGAGCTGATGGCGAATGATCCTGAGCGGGAACAGACAGCACGAATCTTCGACGTGCTTCACAGGGTCTTCAATGGCTCCACGTTCAGCGTCAAGAACGTGGCGACAAAGATTCACTTCTCGGGATTCGAAGATGACATTTTCGACGCTTTCGAAGAAGCGGGCTTGAGCTCGGGCGGTTCGCTGGATCGCCGACGCCTTGGATGGTGGTTCAGAAGGAAAAACGGCTGGACGGCAAACGGCCTCAAGCTCGTCAAGCTGCCCTCGTCAGGAAAGCAAATCGTATATCGCTTGGAGGTTTAGCCGTCGCCGTCCACAAATCCTTGTGATCAGGATTCCGACGTTCCATTCTAAGGTGTTGGCTATGAATAAAGTTGAAAAGATAGATGAAAAGAATGGCTACGCAGCTGTGCGCTTCAATGCTGTGAAGCATGGAATTCTCTCTCGAGAGACGATATTGCCCCACGAATCCCGTGAAGACTATGAATCTTTGCTCAATGAGCTTCGCGAGGAATATGCGCCGAATGGCCCGACTGAGAATGCTTTAGTTGAAGAGCTCGCCTCGATCCTATGGCGCAAGCGCCGCGTACTTGCGGCCGAAGGTGCCCAGATAAATAGCGGCATCGCTCGCACCATGACAAATTCACATCGGCTTGTCAATACTGCGACGCCATTCCTCCCAATGATTACAGGTAATCAATTCTCGGGCGATGAATCGTTGCCCGTGCGCGAAATCTTGGCGCTCGATGCCGATGGCCTTGAGCGAAGAAGGGAAGCCCTTCGAGCTGTGTACAACGCAGTGGACAAGTCGCGCCGTATTCTGGATCAGGGCGGAAGAGGTGCTGCACGCAAGGCGATCGAGGCGCTGCCGAATTCACTGACTGAGCTTTGGTACGCGAAGGATCGATACGGCGAAACCATCTATCAGGTGGACCGCTTCATGGAAAACGAAGTGCTGCCGCATCTTTCCGAGGAGAAAAGGCTGCTTGAAAACGCAGACGCCTTGCGTCGTCAAGCTCTCGGAAGTGCTGTTACCGGCCTGCCTTTCGAGTCGATCGCCCGTTATGAAGCGCATCTGGACCGTAAATTCGAACGAACGCTGTCCATGCTCATCAAGCTCAAAGCTATGAAGGTAGTGCCTGTGGATAACGGCGCTTTGCCTGCGGGAGAGGAAGAACGGTGAATGCTTCCCAAGAAGTTCAATAGAAATTAGCTATCGATTTGGGGAAAAGATGGGCGGATTCGGAAGCGGCAGAGTCAGTACACGGCACAAGGAGCGAGTCGAGAATATCCGATTTATTCGTGCCCAGTGGGTTAGGGATCAATGGTCGACGCTTAAAGCGGGCATAACAACGAGAGTCAGCTGGACGCGCGGCGGCGAGCCTTACGGTGAAGCAGGTGTTTCGCTGATCGACAAACGACTGCACATTGAATACCGGCAGCGCGCTGCGGGTGAGGATGAGTGGCAGGATGTACACGAGGTTGTCGAGTTCTCCTACTCGACACCGCATTTCGGGGGCAAGCGCTTATGGCTGCAGTGCCCTCATTGCGGGCATCGAGTCGCCGTGCTCTATTGCAGCAAGGTCGTTGCGTGCCGACGGTGTTTGCAGCTTGCCTATCGAACTGAGGGCGAAGATGCAATCGATCGCCTGCGCTCGAAGGCGGCGAAACTCAAGGAACGGCTGGGCGGGAATCCTTGCCAGCGGCCGAAGGGGATGCATCAGAAAACCTTTTCGAGGCTCAGGGATCGATATTTCGCTGCCTGCTTCAGTGCAGACGAGCTCTCTGACCAACGTTGGGCCAAGTTGCAGAAGCGATTCTTACAGCTATCAGCAGGGGTGAGCTCATTGAGCGCGTGGAGTTAGGAAATATCTATCTGTTTCGGAATTTGGCGTGTGTTTGTCTATCGCGAGTAGGAGATGGGGGGTTTTGGGGGTTTTAGGGGTTTCAAACGGCCATCGGGGAAAAATTGTCAGCGATGGATATAGTGATATAATGCGCGCAGGTATCGACG
>CALHJX010000321.1:0-1214 GCA_938033385.1 uncultured Collinsella sp.
CTGTATTCTGGATGATATAGGTGCCGGGCGTCGTGTAGCGGTCATTTGTGCCCATGTCGTAGCTGGGGGTGGCGATGACCGTGGCGAACACATCGTAGGCCGTCAGGGCGCGCAGGATGAGGTAGGCGTCCCGCGCCGTCGTGATGTTGTTGGGGTTCAGCCCGCAGGGATCGACAAACGTTGTGCCCGTGCAGCCCACGGCCTTCGCCTCGTCGTTCATCATGGCGACGAAGTTGTCGATGCTGCCGCCGCCCATGTAGTCGGCCAAGGCGGCGAGGAACGCTTTCTTCCGTGGTCGGCTCACGCGCAGCCGCTCGTCGTCGGACATGATGCAATCCTGGTCGGCAACGCCCGTCACATGCTTGAGATTGACCAGATAGCAGGAGTTCGAGCGGAAGAAGTGCCGGTCGGCGAGCTTGGCTTCCATGTCTTTGAGTGTGCCGTTGATAGAGTATTTGCCGTCAAGCGTGTGGATGACGATGGTGTGCCGGATCGACTCAAGATACAGAATGTCGGCAAGATTCAGGCGCATCTGTCCGTTGCCGGTTTCGATGAGCATGGAATCGTCGCCATTGCGTCGCACCATGTCGATCGATTTCTTGAGCTCCTGCGAAAACGCGAACCACGGTAGAGGTTTAAGCAAGTACGACAACGCACGCACCTCATACCCGCTGATTGCATATTGCGGGGCAGCGGTGATGAACACGATCACGACTTTGTCGTCGCGCTCGCGGATGCGTCTCGCGGCGGCCATGCCGTCCATTTCGCTCATCTCGATGTCGAGCAGTAAGATATCGTAAACGGGGGTATATTTTTCTACGATTCGTGCGCCGTCGTCGAATACGGAAACGGTAAATTGCTCGCCATTTTCCTGTTGATATCGGTTGAGATAGTCAAGTACCAGTTGGCAGCTTGCGGGATCGTCCTCGACCACGCCGATTCGAATATTGCGCATTGCAACCTCCCTGTTCTGTCTTTCGCTCCGTACCATTGTCTTGCATGATGGCGATAAATGCGTGTATTTACTACGCTGTTAATCCCCTTTTGCCAGCGGAGGCAAACAGCGCGACTCGCGACACGCATTGACAGTTTTAGCGTTGTATGTATCATGGAACGTGGCTCAACGAAGAGAACCTTCGCTAAACCAAAGAAATAAATTAACGCTTTGAATTGTGGCTTTGTCAAAGTAGTAAGCCGCGAGGATGGGCACCGAA
>CALHJX010000322.1:0-3133 GCA_938033385.1 uncultured Collinsella sp.
ATTGTCGCCCGCACCGGTGCCGGCGGAGATGCCACATACGATGGCGATGACGTTTTTCATGGCGCCGCAGACCTCGACACCGGTCATGTCTTGCGACAGATAGATGCGGAAGGCCGTGGACAGGAGCAGTTCCCTAAAGGTCTCCCCTATCTGCGGATCTTTGCTTGCGATGACGGCGGCAGAAAGTCCGCCGCGGCAGATTTCCTCAGCATGGTTGGGGCCCGAGAGCGCCGCCACGCGCGACTCGTTGCCGATCTCGCTGGCGATGACCTCGCTCATGAGCAGGCCAGACTCGGGCTCAATGCCCTTGGTGAGGCAGAGCACCGGGGTGCCGGCGGCGATGAAGAGTGCTGCCTGATGACATACGCTGCGCAGGTGTGTGGAGGGCACGGCAAAGATAATGGAGTCGGCGCCGTCGAGCGCCTGCGACAGGTCCGTGGTGGCGACAACGTTGCCGGGCAGCTCGTAGTCCACCAGATACCGGGGATTGCGGTGCTCGCCATTGATGCCGGCGGCCGTCTGCTCGCTATGGGCCCACATGGTCACGCGCTCGGCTCGCGCTGCAGCAAGGCCCGCGACGGCGGTTCCCCAGGAGCCGGAGCCAATCAGCGCAACATTCATGACTCTCTCCTACTTATCGTCGGGCTCGGTGACGCGCTTGGTAAACGAGAGCTTGGACTCCTTACCCGTCATGAGCTTTTTGATGTTCGCACGATGGGCCCACACCACAGTAATGCCGATCAGCGCCATGCAAAACTTAAGTCCGAGGCTGCTGTACGGAAAGACCGCGCAGGCAGCGATGGGAAGACCGATGGCCGCGGCAAGCGAGCCCACCGACACAAACTTGGTGATGGCGACGGCCACGATAAACATGCCCAGCAGCGACAGGCCAATAGGCCAGTACCAGGCGAGGATGACGCCCAGACCAACTGCGATGCCCTTGCCGCCATGGAAGTTGAGGTAGGGCGAGAAGATATGGCCCCACACGGCTGCCAGGCAGATGACGCCGAGCATCCAGTCGCCGGCGGCACCGGGGGCCATAATGCTCACGGGGAAGCCATAGCCCAAGTCGGCAATGAGCGGACGCGCGATAAGGACGCAGATGGCGCCCTTAAGGCAGTCGAGCAGCAGCGTGAGCGCGGCCACCTTGGGGCCGGCCACGCGCAGGGCGTTGGTGGTGCCGATGTTGCCGGAGCCCGCCTTACGAATGTCCGTGTGGTTGAACACGCGGCCCAGGATCAGACCAAACGGAATCGCCCCGATAAAGAACGAGACCACGGCGCAGATGGCGGTCAGAAGAATCGGATTATGCATCCTTTTGCTCCTTCTTCCTAAAGAAGAGTCGAATGGGCGTGCCGGCAAAGTCGAAGGTCGAGCGCATGCGGTTCTCGATGTAGCGCTGATAGGTGTCGTTGACCAGATCGCTGTGGTTGACGAAGAACGTGAACGTCGGCGGGTTGACGCCCGTCTGGGTTACGTAGTGCATGCGCAGGCGGCGCTTGCCGTCCACCACGGTATGACCGAACTCGCGCAGGTCGGTGAGGAACGTGTTGAGGCGCGAGGTGCTGATCTTTTGCGAGCGCGTCTTCTCGGCGGCGTCGACCATCGCCCAGATCTTCTCGACGCTGCGGCCGGTCAGGGCAGAGATGCGCAGGTACTGGGCCCAGGGAGCCATGACGCCCAGACGGCGGTCGATGGTCTCCATGCAGGCCTCGCGCTTACGGTCGTCGTCGAGCAGATCCCACTTGTTGAGCAGCACAACGATGGCGCAGCCGCGCTCGATGGCAAGACCCATGACCTTCTGGTCCTGCTCGGTAACGCCCACGGAGGCGTCGACGACGAGCAGCGCCACGTCGGCGCGATCGATGGCGCGCAGGCCGCGGACCATGGAGTAGTACTCGATGTTCTCGTACACGGTGCTCTTCTTGCGAATGCCCGCGGTGTCGACCATGCGGTAGTGCTTGCCGTTGCGCTCGACGACCGTGTCGATGGCGTCGCGCGTGGTGCCGGCAATGTTGGACACGATCGAGCGGTCGGCGCCCAGGATGCGGTTGAACAGCGAGGACTTACCGGCGTTGGGGCGGCCGATGATGGCGACGTTCAGCGCGTCGGGGAACTCGTCGGCGACTTCGTCCTCTTCCTCCGGAAGCAGGGCCACGATATCGTCGAGCAGGTCGCCCGTGCCATGACCGTGCAGGGCCGAGAGCGGCGTGGGCTCACCGATGCCGAGCGAATAGAACTCCCAGATGCTGTCGTTCTCGCGATCGGGGTTGTCGAGCTTGTTCACCAGCAGAAAGACCGGCTTGTCGCAGCGCTTGAGCATGCGGGCGACCGACTCGTCCTCCTCGGTGACGCCGGTGCGGCCGTCGACCACAAACAGGATGACGGCGGCTTCCTCGGCGGCGGCGAGGGCCTGGTCGCGGATGGACGTGGCAAAGACGTCATCGCTCTTGAGCGGCTCGATACCGCCCGTGTCGACGATGGTGAACTCGCGGCCGTTCCAATCGGCCGTGTGATACGAGCGGTCGCGCGTTACGCCGCGGGACTCGTGGACGATGGCGTCCGAGGTCTGGGCCAGGCGGTTAACGAGCGTGGACTTGCCCACGTTGGGGCGTCCGACGACGGCGACGATAGGTTTCATCTGCTCTCCTTTAATGGGTAGGGTCAGTGGAAGTGTTAGAGTCTGCGGGCACAATGCCAAGGATGCGCTCCAGGGTATCGAGCAGCTCATGCGGCATGGTCGACTCCACATGAACCTCGGCGCCGCGACTGGTAAGGCTTGCGAGTAAATCGTCACGATGATACTCGTCAAGCGTCATGCCGTCAGCGTTGAACATGAGCTTAGGCACAAAGAGCATAACCCCCGACAGATCTTGGGGCAGCTGCTCCAGAATGTCACACGCGACGATGAGGCCGGTCACGTCCACGTTGCCGCCAAAGTAGCGGTTTTTGATGGCCGTGACGGTGCCGTAGAGGCCATGTGGCGACTCCACAAAGCGCGCCACGGTGTCGCGCGCGCTGGCGCCCGAGAGGCACAGCAGGTGCTGGCTGCGGGCGGCGATTGTCTCGCGAACGCGACGCAGACGCTCGGCATCGGCGGCAAGCACAGCCAGAAAAGCTACAGATTTCAAGG
>CALHJX010000323.1:0-11778 GCA_938033385.1 uncultured Collinsella sp.
GTCATCAACGCCGGTGACGGCGGCCACAACCACCCCACCCAGACCCTTGCCGATCTGCTGACCATTTCCCGGGAAATGGGGCGGCTGGATAACCTCACCATCGGTCTGTGCGGCGACCTGAAATACGGCCGGACTGTCCACTCCCTGATTGAGGCCATGAGCCGCTACAAAGGCATTCAATTTGTTCTGATTTCCCCGGAGGAATTGAAAATCCCCGGTTTTATTCGGTATAATGTTTTTGAAAATCAGGGAATCCCCTACACGGAAGTGTCCTCTCTGGAGGAAGCCATGCCCAAGCTCGACGTGCTGTACATGACCCGCATCCAGCGGGAGCGCTTCGACGACCCATGGGAATACGAGCGGCTCAAGGACAGCTACGTTCTCGATACCGAGAAAATGAAGCTGGCGAAGGAAAAAATGTGCGTCCTGCACCCCCTGCCCCGTGTCAATGAGATCAGCGTCAAGGTGGACGACGACCCGAGAGCCGCCTATTTCCGTCAGGCGCTGAACGGCAAGTACATGCGCATGGCGCTCATCCTGAAGCTTCTCGGCATCGAATAAGGAGGAATACTGCAATGATTATTGACGCAATTTCCAACGGCATCGTCATCGACCATATCTCCGCCGGTAAGGCAATGGAGCTCTATAACATTCTCGGCCTCGGCAAGCTGGGCCGGAGGGAGCTTGCGATACTTAATGGCGCCAAAGACGACACAAGCCGCACAGACGATCATGCCGGCGATGAACTTCTGGTCAATCGTTGCACCAAACGGCGACGTCACGGCCTCAAACACAATGGGAGACAGTGCCATGCCAAAGTTGATGCCCGCCATGCCAATGGCGAGGTTAAACGCACGTCCCTCGGGAGCAGAGTTGCCGGCGGCAAAATTGCCCTCCAGCGGCACGTAGGTCTCCTTGCCCAGCGCAACGACAAAGCCCGCAACGCACAGCACCATAAAGGCGGGCGCAACCAGCGTCAGGCCCAGGCCAACGAGCGTCACGCCCCACGCGATCGGCATCGACAGGTTCTTGAACTTGGCAAACAGCGGGCCCACCAAAAGGCCAGCTGCAATGCCGGCGACCGTCATGACGGTCGAAGCGAGGCCAGCCTCAACAGTGCCGCCAAAGCCGCGACCCACGACAAGCAGCGAGACATTGGAGCTAAAGAGCTGGAACGTGAGTACGAACACAAAGCTCATGACCGTGATAATTGCGACCTCTTTGGGCATGTTGGCAAACACGTTGACCTTACGCTTGGGCTCAAGATGACCCTCGGGCAGGCAGACGGCCTCAATGACGATAAACACGATCATGATGAAGTACGCCGCATAGCTGTGGAACCACTCGGCAGAACCCAAGATGCCGGAAACCATCGTCCAGATAATGCCACCCAGTGCAACAAAGGTTGAGTAGATGCCCATGACAAACGAACGCTGCTTGCCACCGAAATAGTCGGCGATCAGAGCGTCGGTCGAGTTCTGCACGGCGCCAAGGCCAAGACCCATCACGGCAGAGGCCGCAAGAACCTGGGCAAGCGAATCGTGGAACACCAACACCGAGGCACCGGCGAGCATCACGATAACGTGACCGACAAGCGTCGTCTTCTTCTTGGATACGCGAGAGGCGAGCTGGGAAGACACGAGCATGGCGGACACAGCCATCATGAGCGGAATGATGCCGATGATCATCTGGACGGCAGCGATGTTCTCGTTGGGAAACGCAGCAGCAACAGAGGCCACGATGGGAACGGGCACCAACATGCCCATGATGCACATGGCGGCAGCATAAATGCCCACCAGGTACTTGATCTTGGTTTTATCCATGATCCATCCTTACACTTAGAAAAAAGGGTCGGAGCGGCCGGACGTCACCATCGGCCGCCCCAAACACAGCACTATTAGTCGTTGAAACCAGTGAACACGGGCTCTCCGCTGTACACGAGCGCTTCCTCGACGCCATCGAGCACGCGGCAGGCGCCAGACGCCATCGCCTCGAGCTCAAACTCGCCGGGATAAGCCGACACGGGGGCGATCCAAGAGCAGCATTCCTCAATCGAGGCAACGAGCTCCTTGCTGTGGACCATGCCGCCTCCGAGCAAGATACCGTCGACATCGCCCTTCAGCACACATGCCATCTCTCCAATCCACTTGCAGATTTGGTAGACCATTGCATCCCAGGCGCGAGCTGCGGCCTTATCGCCCGCAGCGGCACGCTCGCACACCTCGATGGCATCGGAGGTACCCAAAAGGTCAACGAAGCCGCCAGTCTTCATGCAATGGGCGCGGGCGACATCAAGACCGTGCTCCGCGGTGTACTTTGCAACCTCGATCGCGGGAACCGATCCGCAGCGCGTCGGCGCCATGGGGCCCTCGCCGCCGACGATGTCGTTGCCGTCGACCATCTTGCCCTTAAGGTGGGCAGAAATCGAAATGCCGCCGCCGATATGACAGACAATAAAGTTGCACTCGTCATATGTACGACCGAGCTTTGCCGCGTGGCGAATGGCGGTCTCTTTGAGATTAAGGGCGTGCAGGTGCACGTTTCGATACACGCCCTTAATGCCTGTCATGCGTGCGAGGTCGCACAGCTCATCGGTATCGGGAGGATTCACCACAAAAGAGGGCTTGCCCGTCTTTGAGGCGAACTCATAGGCAATCTGGGGACCCAGCTGTGCCGGGTGCTGAACGCCATTCGCGCCGATGCGGGCATGCTCGAGCATGACCTCATTGATGGCATAGGTGCCGCCGGGCAGCGAAAGCAGACCACCGCCGCGGCCAACAAACGCATCGAAGTCATCGAGCGAAAGCCCTGCTTCGTCGAGCGCCGCTAGAATCAGATCGCAGCGATACGGCATCTGAGCCGAAACCCCGTCGAACTGGGCAAGGTCCTTCGCATCGTGCGCAACGTTCTTACTGAGCTTGCACTCATCGCCCTCAAAAACGCCCACCTTCGTGGAAGTGGAACCTGGGTTGATTACCAAGATGCGCCAGGGAGTCTTTTTATTGGACATGCCTTAAGCCTCCTTAAGCGCCTGGGCGCGCACGCAGCTCATCACCACGTTGCCGACGATCTCGTCGACGGGCGCAGAGCGCGAGCAATCGCACACGATCTTCTTGAAGCCCTGAAGCATGGGGCCGTAAGCATTGGCGCCGGTCAGATTCTGGATAATCTTGACGCCGATATTGCCCACGTTGATATCGGGCCAGATGACCACGTTGGCTTTGCCCGCAACAGCAGACTCACGACGCACCTTCTTGGCCGCAACCTTGGGGTTAATCGCCGAATCAAACTGGAACTCACCGTCGATGGCCAGGTCGGGACGGCGATCGTTGGCAATCTCGCGAGCACGACGCACCTTTTCGACAAGCTCATTGTCCATCGAACCGTCAGTTGAATGCGAAAGCAGCGCGCAACGGATATCCCATCCGGTCAGTGAGCGCACCGTTTCGCTCGACGAAATCGCGATCGAGGCAAGCTCCTCGCTCGTGGGGTCAACGCACACGGCAGAATCGCCAAAAGCCAAAAGGCCACCTTCGCCGCCATTCCAGTTGGGGATGTCGGCGATACCGCACGAGCTCACGGTGTCCACCCCGTCGGCAAGGCCGACGATGGTCTGACCAGCCAGGATAATATCGCCCGTGGCGTTATCGATGCCGGCGAACATAACGTCGACATCGCCGAGCACCTGCAAAATCAGGGCGCGCTCAAGCGGACGCGTCATACGGCGCGCGGCGCCCTTGGGCTTAAACTTGCAATCCGGATGCGAAAGGTAGCGCTCACAGCAGGCGGCGTTCGCCTCCTCGTCGGTCACATCGACAATCTCGATGCCGTCAAGGGAGATGCCGCGCTCATTGGCAAGCTCCTTAAGCTTGCCCCCGTCGCCGACAAGCACGCAATCGGCAAGATGCTCGGCGGAGATCTTTGCGACCGCCTGCATCATGGTCTCGTTTTCGCCCTCGGGAAAAGCAACGCGCATAGGCTTGGCGGCAGCCTGCTCGCGCAGGGTCTGCATCAGGTCCATGGCTGTTACTCCATCTCTTCGGCAGTGCGCTCAATAAGCTCACCGATGGTCTTCATGACCATGACCTCGCGAACGGGAACCTCGGCATCGAGTTCGTTCTCGATCATGGAGGTCAGAGCGATCATCTTCATCGAGCCCTTGCCCAGGGTCTCAAACGTCGTCTCGGGGGTCACATCGCCGTCATAGTTGTAGGCGGACTTGGCAAAATCGCAGATCTGCTGAGTGAGTTCTTCGTTCATGATGGTGCCTTTCAATCGAAAAAGAGGGGCGACCACGGCGGGCTGGAGACATGGGTCCCGCCGTGGCCTAAGGGAGGAATCGAATTGTTGCAGGGGTGAAAACCTAGTCGTCAAGCTCGAACGTAAGCTCTTTGTAGCCCGGACGGTCGATAACCTTGGCATGGACGCCAACGGTCTCGCCCGCCATGAGCTTGGCGCGAATCTCGGGGGCCTTCTTCTTGGTAATGCCGTAGATGACGTAGGTGTACTGAGAACCCTCGTCGATATCGACGGCGCCGTAGGCGTACTTGCCATACTCCTTGAGGTAGGGCTTGTCGTTCTGCGGACCAGGCAAGGTAAAATCAATCAGATGCCCGTGACCAGAAACCTGGACCCAATCGGTCTTGTGATAGCCGCAGGCATTGCAGGCAAGGTGGGGCGGAAACTCGACGGCTCCGCACTCGGGGCACTGGCGCGCCCAATAGATGCCCTCTTCAAGACCCGTGTAGAACTTCTTGACCACGGGCTCCATATCTTTGAGTTGCATGAGAATACTCCTTATGGGAAATCGAAAACCGCGGTCGCTTAGGCGACGGTACGAAGGATCTCGCAGCGCACGTTCTGAGAACCGCCAAAACCGCGCAGGAACGCTGTCTCGGGGATCTTCTTCATCTGGGTAGCACCGGCGACGCCACGCATCTGCTTGACGGCCTCGACGATATCGGCGATACCCGATGCGCCATGGGCGTGACCGAAGTTGCAGCGGCCACCGTGCGGGTTGATGGGCTTATCGCCGTCAAAAGCGGTGCGTCCGTCAATCGCATACTTCCAGGCCTCGCCGCGCGGAATATAGCCGCACTCCTCGGCCGAGACAATCTCGGAAGCCAGGAAGAAGTCATTGCACATGAACAGGTCAATCTCATCGGGGCTCACGCCGGTAAGGTCATAAACCTGTTTGGCGGCAAGCTCAGTAGCCCAGTGCTCGTTGTGGAGCAGACCGGCCTCGACAGCAGAGGCACCCGTACCCATAACCTCGATAGGTGCATATGGGACACCCATGGCCTTGGCCTTCTCCGTGGGCATTACGACAACAGCGGCGGCACCGTCGCACTTCTTCTCAAAGCCGGTAACGCGCAGGTACTGCGTAACGCGCGGGTTGTACATGCTCTTGAGATACTCGTCGGCGGTATCGAACCCAGCTGCCTTCGCGTCCTCCTCGACCGTGGTCTCGTACCAGGCAAGGGGATTCAGGACGGCACCGCGGCGAAGGCTCTTGGTAAGGCCGTTCAGGGCATCATCGATCTGATCGGCGGTAAGGTCGTACTGCATCGAATACTCGTTGATCCAGTTGTCGAACGACACGCCAAAGGCGCCATCGAGCGGGCGACCATAAGCGCGGTCATAGATCTTATCGAGCGAGGGAATCATAACGTCGAGCGTAAAGTCCTGACGAATATGGGAGGGCATATGCTCAACGGGAAGCGTCGAAGCCAAATCGCAGGCACCCGTAAGGACAACATCGTAGGCACCGGAGGCGACTGCCATCACGGCCTGCTCAAGGGCGACGTAGCCCGTGCAGCAAGCCTCGGAATGATGGACAGACCCCCTGGCACGAACGCCAAACCAATCGGCAACCTGCATGTTTGGGGTAATGCAATCGCCAACGAGATACGGATTGGCGCTGCCGTGATAGAAAAAGTCGATATCGCGGGGCTCAAGACCGGCATCGGCAATTGCCTCGAGAGCCGCATAGCCAAACGCCTCGCCCTCGCCAATACCCTGGGTCTCGGGATGCTCCTCAAAATCCTTGAACGGGGTGCAGCCTACGCCTACAATCGAGACGCTGCGCCTGTTCTTTCCGAGCGTAACCACTGAATATCACATCCTAATCATGTGAAGGTGTACGGAATGATGGCGCAGTCCAGCCGCGAGCGAAGGTGAGAGAGCGCTCGCGGCTTTTCTGTGCCGTCACACGTTGAACTACTGCAGTGGTTCTTTTGAACGTAGCTTTAGTTTACGAGGGGTTAAACGAGACGCGTGAGACAAAAAGCCCCAATGTGTCCCATCATATGGGACACATTGGGGTTAGTCGTTCCAAATAGCAGATAAATGGCCATAATTAAATCGATTCATAGGGCCGGATTGTTCTGAATCCGCAACCTATGCAACCGTTCATCCCTAAAAATCAGCCGTTCACCCGAGCGGCTTTTCAAAATCGGGGATACGTGGGTGCCAGTGGCGCGACGCATCGTCGACAAACAGCGGCGCATAGAACATGCGATTGAGGGCGGCGGCAACGGTGCGCGCCTCAAGGTCGGGCCGGGCCTCGAGCCAATACTGAATGAGGTTATGGTGACCCGCAAGCGCAAAGGCTAGATACAGGTCGAGGTCCGTTTCATCGGAAAATGTCGAGCGAAGCCGATTGCGAAAATAGTCATGCATAAAGATCGTTGCCTTGTGAGCAAACACGGGATCGCCGTTATCGCTGTTAAGCGCCAAAACTTTCGAGCGATTAGCCTGGAGAATCTCCATGCGCTTGATCATCGTGGGCGTAGGGTCCAGCTGCGCATCGCCAAAACGAGCCTCCAGCGCAACATCATTGATGTCCTGCATATTCTGGAGCAGCTCATCTTCAAAACGTTTAACCACATCATCGACAGAGCGATAACAGCGATAGAACGTCGATTTGGATGTATGGGCAAGGCGAAGTACCTCGGCCACCTTAATCGACTGCACCGGAGTTGTCGCCATAAGTTCAAAGACGGCATCCTCGATCCGTGAAGCGATATCGTTTTGAGCGTTCAGCGGCATAGCGGCCTCCCCTATTGGCGATTGGCTCCTATGCTACCCGAAAGGTATGCTCCTTGAGGACGATACGAGGCATAGAGCGCGCCGCACAAGAGATGACGCAGCGACCGTATGTCACCGACGAAGTATTCCATCCACCGGGCATGCCATCTTTGCGAGGATCAATCGAAAACCCGACGCCTTCAGCCTTGAGGATGGCCTCGATACGCGTCCACGTCTGACTCAGGCGAAGATTGCGTTCTTGCAAATTGGGGGCAGCGTTAATCCACACGCGCTCGTCGTCGTTTGCCATACGCCCAACCGCAACGGGGGCAATCTCATCGATCGCCTCGATATCCACGCCAATAGGTCCTCCGACCGACCGAGCAACATCGGAAACAGCGAGGACGGCCACGCTTCCGCCATGTGAAATGGAAATAGAGGGGGCCTCCCCATCCGCAAGCTCGATCTTGCCGAAAGCAGAACACGCAAGCTGGGTGTCGTCGAAGACACCCAGGGCGTCGCGAAGAAGCAGACCCACGCCTGCAGCTTCTCTCCGAGACGCAATTGGGAGATCCCCATTGGAGGCACGTAAGGCATAGCGTCCCGCGATTGATGCCATATCAACGGTCTCACCGGGATCGATCGCAGAAACGTCAACGAGATGCACGGTTATGTTCAAAATGGTCAACCCCCACTCGATTGAGATGACAAGGCTAAACAGACGCTCAGAACCGCTCTTTCATGAATCGAGATACCTTTTGCCGGCGATTTGGCGACCCATTTGGTGACCAAAACAAAAACAGCTCAGAGGCTAAGCCCCTGAGCTGCGAACATTTGGTGGGCGTTAGAAGATTTGAACTTCTGACCTCTTCCGTGTCAGGGAAGCGCTCTCCCCCTGAGCTAAACGCCCAAATGGAGCGGACAACGGGACTCGAACCCGCGACCCCAACCTTGGCAAGGTTGTGCTCTACCAACTGAGCCATGTCCGCTTGCGGGTTATTAATTTACGCGAGTTGTCCTAAAGACGCAAGTACTTTTTTCAAAAAAGTTGCCCAAAGCAAGTTCATGCAGGTAAATAACGCCAAGTCAAGGCGCTATGCGCACGATTCCAATGCCGAGCTAAACAGCTTCACCATCCGAACGCGTGTGCCAGCGCCATCCGTGCGACGGGCAACCTCCACGTTATCGACGAGCATGCGCATAAGCTTGATACCGCGTCCGCGTTCCTCGGATGCCACCGGCTCGCTCGCCCCATCGATAGAATAGCCAGCGCCCCGATCAAGCACCTCGAGCACAACACGGTCCCCATAGGCCTGAACCGTCAGGATGCAGCCAACACCGCCCGCATGGTCATATGCGTTACCCAATGCCTCCCCCAACGCCAATGCGACGTCATAGCGCTCATCACGCCTCAGGGGAAGCGATTCGAGGAGCTCGGCCACACGGTGCCGATAATACGGGAGATTCTCGATGCCTCGCTGCACTTCGACGCTCTTGCTCCATCGCGGCAACTCCCCCACCGGAATGGCGGGAATCGACTCCCGCGCCGGGCCCGCGACATGCAGGATGTCGACAAGTCGGGCAATTTCCAAAAAGCGAACGACCCCATCGGAGGCGTTAACGAGCGAAAGCAGTCCCTCATGCCTCATAAGCTCTCTAGCACGTGTAAGCAAAAACGCCAAACCCGTCGAGTCGATAAAGCCCACGGCCTGGCAATTGATGACAACACGACGCACGCCCCGGTCGATCAAATTATCCAACCGTCGGCGCAGCACGGGCACCGAGGCGATGTCGATATCGCCCGGTGGCGTCAAAACCGCTATGTCATTCCACTCATTCATACGACCATGGTTCCCCAAAAGAGCTCGCTCGATGCACACGTATCTGCAACCGCACAGATTTCGCCCGTCAGGCGTCGTGACCTACGATCGACCCCGTAAAAACTCAAGGGAAACCAGCGCGATGTCATCGTTCAGCGCCGACTCGGTAAAGCGGTCAAGCTCGCCCAAGACCTTGCCGCAGATTCCCGATACGCCCTCACCCGAGACAGAGAGCAGAAGGTCACGAAGGCGCTGCTCGCCAAAGAAAGCACCCGAGCGATCACGTGCTTCGATTGTTCCGTCGGTATACATAAATAGCATGTCACCAGGAGCGAACGTAAACACGCCCGTCTCGTACACCATGCTCTCAAAGGCACCGATCACGCCCGATTGGCACCCAAGGAGCTCCACTTCTCCGCCTCGGGCTTCACCGCCACCAAGCGGCGTCGACGACGGCCTAATGACCATAGTGGGAGGATGCCCCGCAGAGCAATAGGTTGCGCGACCCGCTTTAAGATCGATCTTGGCGATAAACGCCGTCACAAACGTCTCGACCCTCGAAAAGCCCATGAGCATGCTATTGAGCGAGCGTGCCATACGGGCAGGCCCCGCACCCTCCCAGGCATAGGCCGTCAGCGCTGTCTTGACGAGCGCCGACATCGACGCCGCCTCGATTCCCTTGCCGGATACATCGCCCAAAATCATAACGGCGCAATCGTCGGGAAGTCGGACAAGCGTATAGAAGTCACCGCCGACCAACGCAGAATTCGTTGCCGATAGGTATACCGAATCGGTTGCAATGCCCGGAACGTCACCAAGCGAATTTCTCATGCCAATCTGAAGCGTCTGAGCGATATGACGCTCTTCGCGCTTTTGAGACTCGCCTTCATAGATCAGCTCAAAGTCATGCGCCAGATGCACCAGGTAGTCGTATTCAAGGTCGTCAATTGGTTCTTGGCTGCCATCGCGGAGCAGCAAAGCGCGCCTCGTCGGCCCCTTGGCGATATCAGCGGGAACGATCGCATCGTTGCTTCGTTTGCCATCCGCTTCCGAGTGGTAGCGCCCCGCTTCGATGCCGGAGTCGACATAAAGCCCCTGACACGGTAGGCCGTGGGCCCTCAACCATGAACCCATAGACGTGGATTCGTCCACACGTGTAAGGCGCACGTGCTTGAGGTCGTCAGCGCTCGTCCCGCCCAACACCGATGTCTCAAACCCGTCGGGGGCTGCCCCCAGGCGCGCTGCTGGCGCCGTGACAGAAAAGAAGAGTGACTCCGGATCGTCCGGCAGCGCCACACGACTGCCGCCCTCAAAATCGATGACATAGGTTTCGAGGCCCGCATCATACTCCACGGGGCAGAAATGACAATTGAGCACCGTGCAGATTTCCGTCGACACCGCTCGCGAGGCGGCAACGGGATCCTCGAGATAGGTAAACAGTTCGTCGCGCAGCAAATTGAGCGAGCGGCCAAGCTCCGCCGTGCGGCGCGAACGTAAGCTCGACGCCATGCCGACCAGCTGAATAGACAGGTAATCGCAGATGACCTCGAGCACGTTAACGTCATAGGCAAGTGGCGCCTGGGGGCGTTTCCAGCCAACTTCCAACACGCCAAGGACCTGCGTGCCGTAAAACACGGGAAGACAGATCTCGCTGCGATACGGGGGCATATCCTGCACGCGCAGCAAGTGCTTGGAACGATTGTCCAAATCCATGAACATACCCGAAGCAACCCGGTCGCCCTCAAGGTCCTGCTGGATCGACAGGCGACAGGCGCGCGACTCGCGAAGTACGTAGGTCGGAATGCCCGCGCCGTACGGCATAAACTCGGGCAGATAACTATCCTCAAGCTCCCTAGAAACACCGCGGAGCTTAAAGCCGCCGCTCTCGGAAAAATAGATAGCCGCACCGGAGGCATCGAGCGTTCCAACGAGCTGATTCAAAACGATATCGAGCAAGCTGGGGAGCTCATCGGAGCCCACGGTACTCATAATGACCGAAAGGGTACCCGAAAGGCGTTTATTCGCCACCCTAAGCTCCGATAGCGCACGTTTGAGCTGACGATCGTGGGAATACTGCTCTTCGATGCTGTGAAGCGCCACCAGGACACGCGGTGCACGACGTCCAAAGATACGCGGAGGCGTAACGGAACCTGCGCGAACCAAGACGGGAATAAAAGACCCGTCGCTCAGCTTGAGCATCAGCTCGCTCTCGGAGCCATCGGTCTCAAACGGCAGACGATGTTCGGTCGCGCGCTCAAAGGCAGACGAGTACAGAACGTCTTTGACATCACCGCTGATGACGTCAGCGCGTTCCTCGCACATCAGGTCGAGCAAACGATTATTCACATGCAGAATGGTTCCGTCGAGCTCGCAGATGATGACAGCATCGCTCGTGATCTCGACCAGTTGGGCAACGTCTGCCCACTCGTTGCGCTCAAGCGTTTCCATCGTGGACCTCACCGTCTATCGGTAACAAAAAAGCCTCCGAAGAGGCTTCTCAAATGCGATGGTGTCGGAGGCGGGACTTGAACCCGCATGACCAAAAAGCGGTCACTAGCACCTCAAGCTAGCGCGTCTGCCAATTCCGCCACTCCGACATGCTATGTTGTTGATTCGCAGTTCGTTCTTTTGGACCCGCGCGTTCAACGAGGAAGATAATAACCTATGATTCGAGAACTGTGCAAGCACTTTTTAGAAAAAAGTTTACGAATTTGTAAATGCGCAGGTAGATCTATATGTCCGGCCCCGTATCGGTGTTGCCTCCCAGCGCGTCCTCGGGCATGAGCGATATTTTGCTACGCACTTCGTGCTGCAAAATATCGCTCCCCCTGCGGAATGCGCCGGGAGGCAACACCGATACGGGGCCTGCAAATACGTACTTCAGGCACAGTTCTCAAACATGTTCTGGGGGCTGATGCAAATTTGGTGG
>CALHJX010000324.1:0-2888 GCA_938033385.1 uncultured Collinsella sp.
TCAAGAAACGCGATGACGAACGAGCCCACCGCCGCGAGGGCGGCGAGCGCGTTAAGGAATTTCAGCATATGGTGACCTCCGATCGAGTCGTCGGCCGCCCGCGCACGGGATACGTCGCAAGGGTATTTTACTGCGAGCGTATGCACCCGCAGCTGGTAAACGCGATTTTGACAAACATTTGTTCGATAGTTACAAACACGATTCCTCATCCAGCGGAACCTGGCCGCATTGTCCGGGTTTGCCCGACGTGTTTGCGTTTTCAAAATGTCCCGAATCGGCGGGGCGATTCGGGATACAATAGCTACAGGAAACGACGCACCCCGCGTAAGTGTTCGAAAGCGCGGGCGGCCTAGTTTTCAGCTTTTGTTAAATGCCCGGGATCCGACCCCCGGGCATTCTTATTTGCGCTTGTTGCGGCGCAAATGCCTTCTACCGTCCGCACCGCGCGTGCGCCTACGGACCTTAAACCGAACCTCATACGAGTCAAGAAACGCGATGACGAACGTGCCCACCGCCGCGAGGGCGGCGAGCGCGTTAAGGAATTTCAGCATTTGGGGACCTCCGATCGAGTCGTCGGCCGCCCGCGCACGGGATGCGTCGCAAGGGTATTTTACTGCGAGCACTCGCACTTACAGCTGGTAAACGCAATATTTGCAAACATATGTTCGCTAACCATACGCCCGATCCTGCGAGCAACGGCGCCCCGGCTGCGTTATCCCAAAAGAACGGGGCAGACTCCAGTGCGGAGTCTGCCCCGAAAAGAGAGTGGCAAAGCAAGAACGTGGATGGACGAGAAAAGTGTCCGCAAGTCTCATGGCCATCACATCCCACCTGCCAAAGGGATGGGTGAGCGAGCGTTACTCCTGCTCGGACTCCTCAGCCTGCTTACGGCTGCGGATAAGGTGCGCCACGCCGATGCACAGCACCGCGCCACCAGCGATCCAAGTGAACGTCACGCCGTTGAGACCGGTGAGCGGGAGGCTGGAGCCCTTTTTGTTCTCGATGGTGATGGGAATCCTGGTCGAGGTAACTTTTTTATCGAGCTTAGAAGTGACCATATCAGAGTGGGGGGTTACAGTGAGTCCTGTCAGTTCGCCGGTCTTCTCATTGTATGTAGGCGTCACCTCAATGGTAAATCTGATGGAGTTATAGCCCGCGGGCGTCTTGCACTCTGTAATCTCGTACTCACCTGCAACAAGACCGGGAATAAAGACCTGGCTGTTATCCGCATTGGTCGTAAACACTCCAGCATCATTTGCGACGCTGGTAAGCCCGCCATCCTGCGTCAGCCATTTTTCATCAGTAATTTCAGTGTTGCCCTCCTTGATCATTTTAACCTTAAATCCAGCAACAAGCTTCTTTTGCGGATTATCCGAAGCGATCTTGGTGACATCGAGGCCAAAGACGTAGTCAGCAACTTTGTCCGACTCAGATGTGCCCGTGTCCCCAGTCATGGGATTATTGGAGTAGACAAGCTTGACCTCATTGGTGGCGCCGTCGGCCTTGTATTCGACTTGACTGTTGAGCTTAGCCTTGTAGGTTACGACCACGCTAGAGCGAGCATCAACAGCAATCTCAGAACCGCTGGTGCTCTTAACGGCTTTAAGGTTGTCAAAAGAAATAGTGAGCTTGTCATTTGACGAAGTTACCTCATACCCGTCCTTGTCATCATGTTTAACCTCAATCTGGGTGTCATTGTTGACTATGTAGACGCGCAGGTCCTTCGGCGTGCCATCGGCGTTCTTCGCGACTTCAAGACCCTTGCTCAACGTGTCCTGAAATACGTACTCATACCTATTGAACGTAGCGATGTTACTCGCGACGGAACCGGTCAGTTTATATTCAACCTCCTCGCCAATATGCGAGTCACTCCGCTTTCCCCATGTCTCGCCCTCACGAACTTCCTTTTTGACGGTAGGAATGCTGGTCTTCTCGGTGACCGTCACGGGATGACCGCCAACAACAGCAAAAATCGGAGAAGTACCAGTGTTCTTCTTGTTGTTCTTGGTCGACTGGCCAATGCTGGCATCATCGGTCAGGAAGAGGTAATAACCCGTGTTGGGAGTCTTATCAGCATTCTTAGGCTCAAAAGCGGTGTCCGCGTTAAACGGATCGCCCGTCGGCGGAACCTTGTCCTTAACAACCTTGGCAATTTGATTGAGAACGCTATCCTTGTCGACTAGCGTCTCCTTAGTGGTGTTCTTCACGTTCGCGGTTAGCCAGTCGGCGACGTCCTGTGGACTGTCATTATAATTCAGCACATTCGATTGAAAACAGCCGTTAATAGCGTCGATGATGGCATGCTGGATCTCCTGGTCATCAAACGCCCACTTGACGTTGGAGACGATCTTATCAGTCGCCCCCTCCTCAGTAGGATCCACGACATCAGCCTTAAAGATCTGGTATGCCTTGAACGTGGTGCTCTTGTTACCCTCGACCTGGCTGATCGTGATGCTATTGTCGCCCTCCTCAGCAAACGCCGTACTCACCGGGGCCATGACGCCGCCGAAGCTCAACGCCGCTGTGAGGCCGGCGGTTACTGCCAGGCGTGCGATGTTCTTGTTCATGCTCATCTTCTTTTCCTCCGTTTTCCGGTTGATTCTCATTCGATCGGTCATCATCTGTCTGTGTCTTAGCATCTGCTTCGCTACGTCTCGCCCCGCTCTCTGTGGGGCTGCCAGCTACTCTTTATGGCTGCCACCTCCCCGCTTGATCAGGAGCGCGACCACAATCAGTGCAGCTCCGGCGACCGCTGCGGCGGCCACGGCGTACATTGCCATATCGCCAGTCGAGGGCATAAAGCCTCCGGTGAAGATGCTAGGGGGCGTGCCGGCGGGCGAGTTGATGAGCGACGCCTCCAGGCTGCCCGTCGACCCGTCCGCGCCGTC
>CALHJX010000325.1:0-3862 GCA_938033385.1 uncultured Collinsella sp.
CGCCCGCCACTATGGCAGCCCTCCGCATAGTATCGCAGGCTTCAGCAGAAGCGCAATGGGATAGGACGAAAGGACATATGTTTACTTGAGGAGCCAATTAGTCAGGCCGCTGGCGATAGCAGAAATTACAACCGCTCCGCCAATGATGAATGCTTTCCATTCCTTTAGCTTGCTGACTGAGTCGCGGAGCCTTCCAAGCTCGTCTTTGCATTCCTTGATTTCGCGGTCATGTGCATCCAGACGCGCTTCAATGCGGCCAATGTCCCGAAGAACGTTTCCGTCACTGAAGTAGGCGATATTTTGAGGGGCAGGAGAATTTAGCGAGCTGTTCTCATTCGGCATCTCACTCCCCCATCTTGACTTTCAGCCACTCCCAAAGGGCTGTAGGGGCAAAGCCGCCGTATGTGGTTACGGTCGTAATCACCGCCGGGCACGGCCGATCGTCTTTGTTCTTATTCCCCGGAAGGTCAAGCCGATCAGCAAGCTCAGCAGAGGTTCCGCCGAACTTAACAAAGCAGGCATGGTTTCCGGGCAGGATAAAACGTTCTGTCTCGGTGAAGCTGGCGGAAACGACACGCACCAGCCGGTCCGCATCTTCCGTGGGGACAATCATAAATACAGGCATAAAAGCTCTAACTTTATGTTGGAAGTTGGTACGAGCACCTTATCCATTCATTCTTAAGAATAGTTTAAGAATGTAGGTAATGCCATAGGGAACGGATTGAAAGGACACACTCTTGCGGCCTCGTTGGAAGCCGCAAGGTTTGGCCTTTCCCTTGAGGCGCGGGAAGGTCAAAACCTGCATACGCGCCTCAAGGGTCGAAAGGGGCTGTACCCCCTTTCACTGCTCAGGTCTGCCTATGTGCGCTCTTACTCGCTCGGCGGGAGGTACTAGCTCCGCGCCTTGAAGGCTTGTCCTGAGCTCGTCCGGCTAATCACCGTCCGGTGCCCGCCGGGCTTTCGGCCCTTTGGGGAGTGTTGGAATTGTGTAATTCCGATACACCGTACTTTACTCCAAAATTACTCTGTTGTCTATAACAGTGTAAATCTTTAATCTAGGGATAACCCGTATACATCAAAAAAAGCCCGAGGAGTTTCCTCCCGGGCTTTCTTGGAAATTTCTGATTGTTCGATCTGCTAGTAGTCGCGCATCGCTAGGCAGACGACGCCTTCAATGTCGATTTGGTGTTCGTCGCTGTGCAGGATGGGATATAGGGAATTAAGCGGCCGCAAGTCGAAGCGCTCCCGTCCGAAGCGATCGATACCCGTGACAACGTATTGCTTCAATGTCCTCTCTTCGAGCGCGCCGTCATCGATGCGGGCAACAACGTAATCACCCGGCTTCGGACGCCGGGCGGGATCGACGAACACTTTTTGCCCTTCAAAGAACTCTGGCGTCATTGAATTGCCCTCGACCAACAGTGCGAAGCAGTCATCTGGTAGGTCTGAAGGGCCAAAGACGTACTCATCAGCGGCGGCCTGCCCGTTGTTCGTGGGGTCGCCCGCGTGAACGGTTGCATACAGAGGGATCTTCCTCATAGTGAACCTGGGCGGCTCGGCCGGAAGTTCTTCGGGGTTGGGGCTGTCCAAATAGCCACTGGGGATCGCCAGCGCTTCTTCAATTGATCTGGCAACCGCATCACCGAAAGATTTCTTGCCTCTCAGCATGTCTGAGAGCTGTTGAGGCGACTTCCCCGCGCGCTTTGCTAGTCGCGTGATGGAGCCTCCGCCCGCCTCTAAAAGGCGTTTCAAATTTTCGATTCTGATGGTTCGTAGGGAATCGTTGGTCACTCTAGGCATTTGAGCCCCTCCTACCCCATAGGATAGACATTTACACCAAAAGAGGAAGCAACACCAAATAATAGCTATAATGGTGTAGATTCATACTCCGTTCACGAGAGGTTCTAACCCATGCTTACACCGAAGGCCAAAGATTTTTTTCGCCGTCGCCTTCCTGATGAAAAGAGGGCGATCTGCAGGGCCGCAGGGATTTCGCGGCAGTGGCTCTACAACTTGATGAGTGACACTCGCAAGAAGTGCTCACCTGCTGTCGCCGTCAAGATCGAGAAGGCGACGAATGGCGCTGTCAAGCGCGAAGACATGCTCCCGGAAGTCGATTGGCGGCTTTTCAAGTGAGGGGATGCCATGAGCTTCGATGCAATCAACTGGGCAACAAAGCAGAGAGTCGGCAACGCTACGGCGAAGCACGCTCTCCTTTGGCTTGCCTTCCATGCCAATGGGAGGTCTGGCGAATGCTTTCCGTCTGTTGAGCTTCTGATGGAAGAGATGGAGGTCGGCTCCAAAAACACTGTCAAGGCGGCATTGAAGACTTTGATTGACGCAGGACTAATTTCTTCTAAGCGCGAGATGAAAGGGAATCGCGTGAGCAGGACTTTCTATTGCCTGAACGTCGATGGGTCAATTTCTGATCCATCAAATATTGATGGGTCAATTATTGATCGATCAAATATTGACGCTGATGGGTCAATTACTGACCCATATGGGTCAAATTCTGACCGCCTGATGGGTCAACCATTGACCCCTAACAAGGAAGGTAACAAGGAAGAGAACAAGGAAAGGAACAAGGAAAGTTCTATGCGCACTTCCGGGAAGTCGTCGGCTATCGCCGCCGTCGCATCTGCGCAAGCGCAGACGCCATATCCCGAAGACTTCGACCAGTCTCTTTTCGACGAAGCGCAGCGCGAAGCTCAGCTCGCGGGGTCAAAACCCAACACAGTGAAGGCCGAAGCTCCGAAGCACAGGACTACCACGCCGCGCAAAAAGCCCTCTACGCGTTGCCCGTTTGGGCCTGATGCCTCAATCCCGCCCGAATACCTCGAAATCGCGCAAAAGGCCGGTATCGGGGACCCTCAGCAGGTCTTCTCCGCATTCGTCAATCACGCAATCGCACACGATCGAAGCCTAGTGGTCTGGCCTGCAGGTTTCCGAACGTGGTGCTCCAACGAGCTCCGATACCACCCCAACCAAACACCCAAGCCGAAGCCTCTCCACCAACGAACCGCTGCCGATTACGACTGGTAAAACCCTATGCCCGAACTTCAAAAAGCATTTTCAAAGCAAGCACTGCAGCCGATCTTCACGAAGATCGAGGCCGTGCGAGCCGCAAACCCGCCGCCGCGAGCACTTCCCAAGAAGTCCGAGCGCGAGCTAAAGGCAGACGAACTCCGTGCACGCTTCAGCGACATTCACGCCTCTCTGTCCTGCTGTCTCTCATGGCTTCGTCAGCCGACTGCAGAGACCTTCTCGAGCTTTCAGCTAGACGCGGCCGAGAAGGATCAGGCTAAAGCCCTCGCTATCTCGAAGCGCTTCTCTGAACGCCTCATGACGCGCCTCCTCGATGAGACTCACCCCGAGGCCGGGATCCTTTTCCTTGGCTTCACAGGCACTGGGAAAACTCATCTCGCTAAGGCCATCCTCACCGACCTCGCGGCGCGCAAGGCTCCCGGATTCTTCATCCCGGCAAGCGAGTACTTCGACCTCTATCCCCCGGCATACGCCGCAAAGCTCGATCAGCCGCTTTGGAAGATTCGCCAGTGGCTCGCTTCAACTTCCTGCCTCGTCATCGACGAAGTGGGAACGAGCGCATGGACCGACGCCCGCAAAGATCGCCTTCAGCAGATCATCGATCTGCGCACTGCAAACCGCCTGCCGACCATCGTCACAACCAACCTAGCACAGGCCGACTTCGATGCCGCTGGTGCTGAGCGCATCGCCTCACGCTTCAATCAGGTCCTTTACCCCATCAAATGCACCTGGTCGGACTTCCGACAGCGCTCTGCCCTTAAACCTGACTTTGGGAGTTTCAAGGCCCTAAAAATCGTGGGTTGCCCTGCACCCCACT